>NZ_PNCW01000320.1:0-241 GCF_005886985.1 Pseudoalteromonas sp. S3178
ATTTCAATAAGGGGCATAGAATCAAACCCCTTTATCGTCAATCGAACAGCTGTTTATGTTGATGGGATACCCTATCGTGATCCTGATATGTTGCGCTTACACAATGTCAATCAAATAGAAATATTACGCGGCCCTCAGGGAACTTTATATGGCTCTAATGCCAATGCCGGTATCATTGTTATTTCAACCAAAACCCCTTATCAAGAATTAGAGTCATCATTCGGTCTATCTGTTAATAGTT
>NZ_PNCW01000321.1:0-241 GCF_005886985.1 Pseudoalteromonas sp. S3178
CATACAACGTCATTGACCCTGTAAAGTGAGAGGCGTTATCGTTAAAATTAAATCCAGTGAGGAGGTTCACTGTTGATTCATTCAATGTGGTTCCTTGCGAGCTACCATGCTTTACTGTGATTTTGTTACCTTCAAAGTCACTTTTAAGCTGGTAGTTAACCACGCCCGCGACCGCGTCAGAGCCATAGATAGCGGCCGCGCCATCACGAAGTATTTGTAATGATCTGAGTCCGGCGACAGG
>NZ_PNCW01000322.1:0-350 GCF_005886985.1 Pseudoalteromonas sp. S3178
ACTCACCATACTTTTCAGCATCAACAAAATGATCTGCCAACCCCACAAACAGTGCATCAGCGGCATTCATCGAGGCACCTGTTAACCCTAAAAATAACCCCACACCTTGCGACATCTTATTCAAAAAGTAACTACCACCCACATCTGGTTATAAGCCAATAGTGATTTCAGGCATTGCAATACGTGCGGTTTCTGTGACGACTCGATGACTGGCACCTGCCATGAGCCCTAATCCGCCCCCCATAATAATGCCGTTACCCCACAGTAAAATAGGTTTCTCATAAGTATGTATTTGATAATCCAGGCGGTACTCTTCACTAAAAAACGTTTCTATATAGTTATTGCAGTCA
>NZ_PNCW01000323.1:0-356 GCF_005886985.1 Pseudoalteromonas sp. S3178
ACGCTTCATTATTTAGTGCGAGATCATCTCATCAGTGTTAGCTTATCGACGACATACATCAAAGTATTAATATCAAATTTGCCATCTAGCCTTAATAACCAATCACTGTTGGGCTGCAAAATGTAAGCAGTTTGAACTCCTGAAGGTCTGATAGAAGAAAAAATATGTTTTGCTCCGTGAGTAGCGGTAAATACATTTGCTTCGTTTATAACGCCAAGCTCAGCACTGATTTTCTGCATATCTTCACTCTGTATATCAAACGTGCCATTGAAAGCTCGTGTCATAAACTCAAGAGGTGTTAAATCATACTTGTTAGGTAGACCAGCAAGTGCGGTGGCGCCAGTTATCCAGCTTAA
>NZ_PNCW01000324.1:0-272 GCF_005886985.1 Pseudoalteromonas sp. S3178
AAACTCCATTCGTCATTTGGTAGTGACTTCCCCAGACTCGCAACAAGTGATAGGGCTATTGGCGCTCAAAAATGTCCTGACTGAAATTGAAACTGCGTATTGTAGCGAGCTGGAAAAAGTCCTAGTACAACGTGATATTGCACTGCAAAAATCGGAGAAGAATCTTTATCTAGCAAACCGCATCATTGATGCTTCTCTCGATGGTATCATGATCACCAAAAGTTCAGGAGAAAAAATCCAGATCAACCCAGCGTTTAGTGCGCTTACTGGCT
>NZ_PNCW01000325.1:0-347 GCF_005886985.1 Pseudoalteromonas sp. S3178
CCTAGTTTCAAATCCGGGTTGTCATCAAAGACAATAAACGGTAGTGCACCGCTGACATGATATCGACGTGCGTCACTGAATCTTACATTTACCTCAGGTGTCACTCGAATAGGCCGACGAATACGTAACTTTTCGTTATGACTGAGGCTGGCCACTTTTGCTTTCTCCTGTTCCACCAAACGTTGCCACTGAGTTTGGTCTATCATCCTCGGGTTTGAGTAAGCACTGCTACGCTCTAACATAGTAAGTGCTAACTTACGTGATAGGGATTTGGTGGAATGCTTTTTCATCCAAGTAAAACGCACGGAAGAAGGGGAATTGCCTTCGTAATGTATACGTCGATAAAA
>NZ_PNCW01000326.1:0-305 GCF_005886985.1 Pseudoalteromonas sp. S3178
TCTGCGTAATTTTACCATCGCAGTCCACACCTATCTTAACTGCAGTATTACCTACATCGATCAGTAATCTCACACACTATCCTTACGCAGTGATATTTCACCGCCATAGTAACTTTTTAACTCACCATCTTGACGTAGTACAATGCCACCTTGTATGTCAATTCCTTCACACACACCACGCCATGTTCGCATACCCGTTGATAACGTCACCATGTCATTGCCAAATGCATTCACGTTATTCCACTGCTCAACCATGGTCGCTAACCCTGACACTTGGTATACCGCGAGCCGTTGCGCCAAACTAT
>NZ_PNCW01000327.1:0-227 GCF_005886985.1 Pseudoalteromonas sp. S3178
TCACGCGGCTCATCAGCGTGGCGAGATCTACGGGTAACTTTTCACTTGTCATTCTAGCAAAGAGTGCGATGAATTCATGCTCAAGTAATTGTTCATTCTCTAAGCGCCATAATGCATTGGTGAGTAGTGTTTGTAACGAAATAGAGGGGTTATTAATGATTTCATCAAATGGTGTAGAAAATAAAAAGTCGACGGCGTCCGTGTGTGGTTGTGGTGTAGATCTGAAT
>NZ_PNCW01000328.1:0-370 GCF_005886985.1 Pseudoalteromonas sp. S3178
GTCTATTGGCGATGGAAAATGACATAGTGCTCCTAGAAAAAAGTAATGTTGGACGCGATATCAACCGACCTTATTTGGATGTAGCGATGGTGGAAGCCGCACTCGATAAACCTGTCGTGAAAGGTCTGCAAACACTAATTAAACTGCGTAATACTAGTTGCGCATTTGATGGCAGTTTTGCATTAACATGCCAAGGCTCAGATCTGGTTATAACTTGGGAGGGCAATAATGCCAAAGCGGAGTTGCGAGTTGATCTCGCAAAAGATGAAGCCGTGATTAAGATTTCTGAAAACGCCATAGAACAGGACTATAACATTCAATCGCTGCTTTCCTAACCATATCTAGGAACCAAAATTGCGCGTAGAGAGCT
>NZ_PNCW01000329.1:0-201 GCF_005886985.1 Pseudoalteromonas sp. S3178
ATCACCGATTTTAAGGTATTGATTGCCTCTACATAATCATCAGCCTCGGTAATAGCACGCACCACGGCTACACTGCCCACGCCCCATTTAGCAACCTCTTGCGCCCTATTTAAATCAATACCGCCAATAGCGACTGTAGGGTAACTCTGCATAAGCGGTACAAATTTATTGAGCTTTTCAAGCCCTTGTATTTGCCCTGTC
>NZ_PNCW01000033.1:0-29549 GCF_005886985.1 Pseudoalteromonas sp. S3178
ATTATCCAGAGTTCAGGTTAGTTAGTACCCTTTACTAACTGTGCGCCTGTTATATACCTATTAATGCAGATTGGTATACAATCAAGAAAATATTTTTTTGAGATATACACATGCAAGCAAATGTAAAATGGGTTGAAGGCGATACATTTATTGGTCGTTCTAATTCTAACCACAATGTTGTTTTTGATGGTGGTAGCGATAGCGCAGCACCAAGCCCAATGGAAATGGTTTTAATGTCAGTTGGGTGTTGTTCATCGGTTGACGTGGTGAGCATTTTAAAAAAATCAAAACAAGACTTTTCAGATGTTCAAGTGCAATTAAGTGCTGAGCGCGCAGAAACAGCCCCGCGCGTATTTACTAAAATCAACTTACACTTTGTTGTTAAAGGCAATAATGTGTCGGAAAAACACCTTGCTCGTGCAGTTTCGCTCTCTGCGGAAAAGTATTGTTCGGTGGCTTTAATGCTTGATAAAACAGTAGAAATTACCCATAGCCACGAAGTTGTGCAAGATCAGGTAAAATAACGCTTTTTCCATAAGGAAAATTCGTATAAAATCCGCGAACTTTTCATTCTGCAGGTGCAGATTTCACTAATTTATAGGTTGGTTTATTATGAACAAACCCTTCGATAAACTTAAACTTCATGGTTTTAATAATTTAACTAAAAGTTTAAGCTTTAGTATTTACGACATTTGCTACGCAAAGACCGAGCAACAACGTAAAGAATATATTGAATATATCGATGAGCAGTACAGTGCAGATAGACTAACCGACATTTTAGGTGAAGTTGTTGATATTATTGGTGCCAACATTTTAAATGTAGCTCGCCAAGATTATGAACCGCAAGGCGCAAGTGTAACTATTTTGGTTTCGGAAGAACCAGTAGAAGAGCAGCAAAATTACGATGCTGACGAAGCACCAGGCCCTTTACCTGATTCAGTTGTTGCGCACCTAGATAAAAGCCACATTTGTGTACACACATACCCAGAAGCTCACCCTGATGATGGTATTTGTACATTCCGCGCTGATATTGAAGTATCTACGTGTGGCATTATTTCGCCACTTAAAGCGTTAAACTTCTTAATTCATAGCCTTGAGTCAGACGTAGTAACAATTGACTACCGTGTACGTGGTTTTACCCGCGACATTAACGGTGTTAAACACTACATAGACCACGCTATTAACTCAATTCAAAACTTCATGACAGAAGATACCAAAGAAGCGTACCAAATGATGGACGTGAACGTGTATCAAGAAAACCTGTTCCATACCAAAATGATGTTAAAAGAAACCGATTTAAATACCTATTTATTCGGCCTTTCTACTGATGAGTTATCGGATGAAGAAGAAGAAGAGATTCGCTCTAAATTGACTCGCGAGATGCAAGAAATATTCTATGGCCGTAACCTGCCAGACACAGAATAAGCACAACGATTTAAATTAAAAATGGCGCTCAGTGAGCGCCATTTTTTATGGGGTATGTTTTGCTATTAATTAAGCATACTGTAAATAAGTGCAAATACAGCAAGCGACCCAACCGCTAATATAAACAATGTGCTTAAGCGATTACGATACTTGCTCAGCGCAGGTACTTTGTATACAGCTATCATAGGCATAATAAATAAAATCATCGCGATGATAGGGCCAGATAGCTGATCCATCATGTCTAAAATACTCGGGTTTTTAACCGCGCAAAACCAAATAGCAAAAAACATAATGAGTACGCCAATTTTGTCGGCTGCTTTTGCACTTAAGCTCGTTTGTTTAGTTACTAAACCGGTAAAGCTTTCGCGTGCACCTAAAAAGTGACCTAAAAATGACGAGGTAATAGCAATAAACGCAACAAGCGGCCCAAGAGTGGCAATAAATGAATTACTGGTGATGTTAGCTAGGTACGATAAAATAGATACGTTAGCGGCTTTAGCAGCAGCCATTTGCTCGCCTGTAAGCGACAGCACACAAGAGAACACAAATAACAGTACAAAGGTAATAAGTAGTAAGCTAGTACGCTTTAAAATAGCCTCTGCTTTGTTAGTTGCTTGATTGCCATAATGACCACGCTGCACATTAACAAAGCTTGAAATAGCCGCCGCATGGCTAAACGAAAATACAATAATAGGAACCGACAGCCACAGCGTTTTCGTAAAGTTGCCCGCTTCAGGTAAGCTCATATCAGGCATTTGCCAGCTAGGTATTAAATAAAGCGATAAAAAGAATAATATACCCACAAGCGGATACACCAAAATTGCAAATGCACGTAGCATTATTCGCTCACCGCCCATCATAAGGCTTATCATGCCTGCAACCAATACGCCCGAAAGCAGCACGCGAGATGGCGACTCAAGCCCCATTTGATTAACCATAAAGCTATCAACGGTATTGGTTAAGCCTACGCCGTAAATAAGCAAAATAGGAAATATAGATAAAAAGTATAATAAAGAGATTAACCTGCCAGCAGTCACACCAAAGTGCTCCTCAACTACGTCGGTAAAATCGGCATCTTTATTTTTTGACGAAAGTACAAAGCGCGCTAACCCACGGTGCGCTAAAAAGGTCATTGGAAACGCTAAACACGCCAATATAATTAACGGCCAAAAACCGCCAATACCAATGTTAATAGGTAAAAATAAAATACCCGCGCCTACTGCGGTACCAAAAAGGCTTAATGTCCACTGCGTATCGTGCAGATTCCATTTAGAAGAGTGTGTGTTTGAAGGTGTGTGTGCACCTGCTGTTGATGCATTTGAAAGCGTTGCATCTTGTGATGGTGTCATGTGTGTGCTCATCCATTATTTAAATAATAATCGCGCGCAAGAATATAGTTTTTAGCTAAAACTTTCATGTTTTGAGGGGGTTTGTAGACTAATTAATTAGACACCGTTGCACCAAAAGTGTCATGAATATGAAACAGCGCTGTAAAAGTGAGCAACCTCCTTCAGCAGCAATACCTCATTACAATTTAAATAGGCTGGCTAGAGCGTAGCAAAACCCAATACGCCATAGAGTCATGCTGCAGCAAAGCCAAGATAGGCGGTTTTCATAACGCTAAAATAGGGGAGGCCATTTTTATTGGTTTCAACTAAAAATCAAAGTTTTTTCACAAAATCTGTTAAGTAGAAGCCATTGATCTGAACTTCATAAGAGATTTATTCTAAACTCCGTTATACTTCCTGCAATTAAATATGCCAAACGAAGTAAACAGGCCGCTAACTGCAATGAGCAAAGATATTCTTTTTCATACTATTTTCCCACACAAAACCAGTAAAACATGGGTTGTATTTGTTCATGGTGCAGGTGGTAGTTCGGCAATTTGGTTTCGCCAACTTAAAGCCTATAAAAAAGAATATAATGTATTGCTGCTAGATCTTCGTGGTCACGGTAAATCGAATAACTTAGTACAAAATTTTGTTGATAATAATTACTCGTTTAATAAGGTCTCTAAAGACATTATTGATGTGCTAGATCATAACAACATTCCCAGCGCACACTTTGTTGGTATTTCATTGGGCACCATTTTGATTCGCAATATTGCTGAAATTGCGCCGCAATATGTTTCTAGCATGGTGCTAGGTGGAGCGGTTACTCGCTTTAATACTCGCAGTAATACACTGGTTTATTTAGGGAATACGTTTAAACACTTCTTGCCTTATATGTGGCTGTATCGCTTATTTGCTTTTATTATGATGCCGAAAAAGCGCCATAAAGAATCTCGACTTTTGTTTGTTCGTGAAGCAAAACGCTTGTGCCAAAAAGAGTTTATAAAGTGGTTTAAATTAGCCATGGACGTAAACCCTTTAATGCAGTATTTCAAAGAAAAAGACATTGATATACCCATCCTTTACATTATGGGTAAAGAAGATCATATGTTCCTTGGCCCTGTTAAAGAGATGGTAAAGCGTCATAAAAATAGCGTATTGCAAACTATTCACCATTGCGGCCATGTTTGTAATGTGGAACGCCCAGACTTATTCAATCAGCACTCGCTTGCATTTATCGCCCAGCAAAACCGTTAAGGGTTACCGCTTTTAAAAATCTTCCAATTGATGGCAATTAATTAGTAAATTGCATTAGGTCATTTTTTTGGCTTTCGTCTTAAACTAAAAATAAGACCTGCTCATGAAGGACATAGTTTTCCTGCACATCCCAATTGATAAGCAATGTTTACATTAGAGCTTTCTGATGTAAATATAAGATTAGTTTTATGAAGTTGGCCTTTCAATATTGGAACCGGAGAAGAATACATAAATGGAATTTAAATCACATAAGATAATTATTGATCCAAACGATCCTTTTAAGAATGATAAGCTTGGACGAAAACCTCATGTCGAAAACTTTACTACACTCCTAAAAAATATTAGCTCACCGATAGTTTTATCCGTAAATGCTCCTTGGGGACAAGGTAAAACTACATTTTTGGAGATGTTAGAAGCTAACCTAAAAATAAATGATTGTTCGGCAATTTACTTTAGTGCTTGGGAAACTGATTTCGTTAATGATCCACTGCAAGCATTTCTGGGCGAGGTTAATAAAAAAATAGAGTCTCTTGTTGAAGGTGATAAAGAGAAAAGTAAGGCATGGGTTAAAGCCAAGAGTGCAGGTGCACAAATTTTAAAAAAAGGTTTACCCGTGCTAGTAAAGCTCGCTACTGCTGGAATAATTGATGCTGAAAAAATAATTGAAGCTGAAGCAGCAAAATTCACGGAGGGATTATCTAAAGATTTTTTAGATGATTATACAAAGAGTAAAGAGGCTATTACTTCTTTTAAAGAGAATGTATCAAAAGCTTTAAAAAATGAAGATGGAGCTACAAGCCAATTATTTATTATTATTGATGAATTGGATCGATGCAGACCTACTTACGCAATTGAGTTACTAGAGAGAATAAAACATCTTTTAGATATTGAAGGTCTTGTATTCGTAATTGCAATGGACAAAATTCAACTTTCTCATAGCGTTAAAGCGGTCTATGGTGCAGGGTTTGAAGCAATGGGCTATCTTAGGCGGTTTATTGATATTGAGTATATTTTACCTGAGAGTGATTTAGACGCATTTATAGAACAGCTTTATAAAATATTTGAGTTTGATATTTTCTTTCAGAAAAGAACTCAATACCAAGCATTTAGATACGAAAAAGATCACTTAAAAAATACCTTTAAACTATTGGCAAAAGCTAAAAAACTGACTTTAAGGGAAGTAGAGCAGCTATTTGCGAAAGTAAATTTAGTAGTTAAATCTACAGCGGAAAATGTGTATCTACATCCTGACTTACTAGCATTTTTGATTGTAGCTAAAGAGTACTATTACGAAAGCTATAGTGGGTATATTAATGGAGGAGATACACCAGAAAAGCTGATTCAAGTTCTTCATTCAATAACCCCTAGTTTGAAATCAATAGATTCTAGAGTGTGCGCAGTAATTGAAAGCTCTTTAATTGGAGCAAAAAATGATGGATACCAAGGTAATATTGGAAAAGCGCTAAAGTACCATGAAGATATGAGTTCTGATGAAAGTGCTAGTAAAGAAGAACAAAGCTATTCACATGATGTAGTACAATTAACAAAAAGTTTTGACGAGTTTCGTAATTCAATTAATTTAGAGAGCTTAAAGCAGAGGATAGAAATGCTAGAAAGCTTCAAATTTAATAGTTAAAATAAATTACTACAGTAGTTAAGCTATCACTTGTCTTGCTGACAACTGATAGCTAACCACTCAAAACTGCTCTTACCCTTCTAAAGCCGAAACAATAAAATACGGGTTTAAGTATTCATCTTTGGTATTGTAAATAAGCGCTCTGCCATCAAGTTGGGTGACTTTAGCACCGGCTATTTCGGCAATTGCATGGCCAGCTCCGGTATCCCATTCACACGTTGGGCCTAAGCGCGGGTAAATATCGGCGCTGCCCTCAGCCACTAAACACAGTTTTAGTGAGCTGCCTTTTGAGACCATTTCAACCTCGTCAAAGCGTTTTACAAACTCGGCTAAATCCGGTGATGGGTGCGAGCGGCTACCTACAACACGTATTAGGCCTTTATTAGGCTTAGTGGTTACTTTAAGCTCAATACGCTCATCGCCTTTGTCTTTAAAGGCGCCAATGGCCTCTGCGGCAAGGTACGATACGCCAAGTGCTGGGGCATCAACTACTGCTAGTACAGGTTTACCGTTTTCGATTAGGGCTATGTTTACGGTAAATTCGCCGTTCTTTTTAATAAACTCTTTAGTGCCGTCGATTGGGTCAACTAACCAGTAGCTTTTCCATGTTTGGCGAATATCCCACGTTATATCGGCGCTTTCTTCGCTAAGTATAGGTGTGTCGGGAGTGAGCTGTTTAAGCCCTGCCACAATGACTTTATGAGCTGCTAAGTCGGCGTCGGTTACTGGGCTCTCATCGGCTTTGTATTCAACGTTAAAGTCCTTTTCGTAAATCCCCATTATGGCGTTGCCTGCTTTACGGGCAAGGATGAGGGTTTCTTCTAGTAGCTCGGTTTGGTTCATTGGGGTTAACCTATAATATGCTTTTGTTTTAGATACGTTATCAGTTGAGTAACCGATTGGTCTAGGGTGTTTTTACTGGTATCTAAAATTATTTCTGGGTTGTTAGGTATTTCGTAGCTTGAGTCGATTCCGGTGAAGTGTTTTATCTCTCCTGCGCGGGCTTTTTTGTATAAGCCTTTAGGGTCGCGGCTTTCACATACATCAAGTGGGGTATCTATAAATACTTCAATAAATTCGCCGTCGTCTACTAAATTACGGACCATGTCACGCTCTGCTCTAAATGGTGAGATAAACGCGGTAAGCACTAATAAGCCTGCATCGGTCATTAGTTTGGCTGTTTCACCAACACGGCGTATGTTTTCAATGCGGTCTTCGTCGCTAAAGCCTAGGTCTTTACATAAGCCGTGGCGTACGTTGTCGCCATCGAGCAGGTAGGTGTGCGCACCTTGCTGGTTAAGCGCCGCTTCTAATGCATTTGCTACGGTGCTTTTGCCAGAACCTGAAAAGCCAGTAAACCATAAAATGGCAGGCTTATGCTTTTTTTGCTCGCTACGCTGCGCTTTAGTGGTTGCGTAGTTATGCCAAACAATATTTTCGTCCATTGTGTAATCTCTTTTAAATGCCCTAGGTATTAAAAAGGAAATACCAGTGGGATCAAGGTTAATACCGTGATTGAATAAATAATAGAAAGGGGTAAGCCCATCACTATGTAATCTTTTAAGCGATAGTTACCTGCACTATAAACCATTAGGTTAGTTTGATACCCAAATGGCGATATAAAACTGGCTGATGCGCCAAAGGCAACCGCCATGATAAACGGTAGTGGGTCTACATTAAAACCAACCGCTAATGAGTAAGCCACAGGGAATGAAAGCGCAGCTGCTGCGTTATTAGTAATAAGCTCGGTAAATAATACGGTCATTAAAAATATGGCTATAAACGCGCCGTACGGGCCAAAATCCCCAAGTACCATAAACATGGCGTCAGATATTTGCCCGGCAAGCCCGGTGCCTATCATTAATTTGGCAAGGCCAATGGCGCTACCTACTACAACCAGTAACTCAAGCGGGAAACGGCGCTTTACTTCGTTAAGCTTTATTGTGCCGCTAAGCATTAGGCCAATTAAAAGGACTAATAAACCTTTAACAAGTGGCACTACCGAAAAAATACTTAAACCCAGTACTGCAGCAAAGCTTAGTAATACAATGTTTGATTGTTTAGGGGCTAAATGCGTTTGTAAGTCGAGCCCAGATATATAAACAAATTCGCGTTTTAAATTAGGCAGGCTGTAAAAGTTTTTGCCTGGTGCAAGTATTAGCGAGTCGCCTGCTTGTAACTGCACTTGCCCAAGGCCACCTTGTAAGCGGTCATGCCCGCGGCGAATAGCAATAACTGCAGCATGAAACTGCTCTCTAAAGCGCGCCTCTTTTACAGTTTTACCTATAAATTTAGAGGATTGGCTTACAACAACTTCTACTAAGTGTTCTATGTCTTTTTGATGATTGTCGTGAACTACCTTTAAGCCGTCGAAACGGGTTAAAAGCGGCACCGATTTAATATCACCCACAAAAAGCAGTACGTCGTTTTGCCTAATAATTTGTTGAGGTGTTACTGCGTATATGCGCTCATCACCACGGATAATTTCCGCAAGGAATAAGTCTTTTAAATCTCGTAGGCCGTTTTCTTCTACGGTACGGCCAATTAATTTAGAGCCTGACTGTACTTTACCTTCTAGATAAAAAGGAATCACTTCCTGATCGCTTTTGCCGTTGTCGGGCAGGTATTTAAGCATTACTAAAATAGTAATGAGGCCCACACTTAATGCGCCAATGCCTACAAGTGTAAAATCAAAAAAGCCCAGAGGTGCCATGCCTGCATCTACAGCAAAGCCATTAACTATTAAGTTAGTAGATGTACCAATAAGTGTAATGGTGCCGCCTAAAATAGCGGTGTACGACAGCGGTAATAATAGCTTTGATGGAGAGTGATTTGGGTTATCTTTTATGGCGGTAATAAGCGATGCAACCACCGCAGTGTTATTAGTAAACGACGATAAAAAAGCGGTTGACAGCCCAAGTTTTGTTACCGATTTTACTAAACTACCTTTAGATAGTGATTGCGATAGTTTTTGAATTAGGGTGGTTTTTTCGATAGCGGTCGACACTAATACCAGTAATACCAAAGTAATAAGTGACGGGTTAGCATAATTTACTAACATGTTTTCAAGATCAATTAACCCAGTTAAATAGCTTGTACCAATGGCACTTACAAATAACCATGCTGGATTAATGCGGGTGCCAAAAAGGCACCCGACTAAGGTAAGCATAATGCCTGTTAAAACGAGCTGTTCTACCATGCTTTTAAATTCCTAACAGACATTTTTTTACTTACAGTTTTGAAATATCAAGCGCTTGCCAGTGTGGAAAGTGCTTGCGTACTAAGCTATTAAATTCAACTTCAAAGTCGCTAAAATCGCTTTGTTGTTTTTCGCTTTTTAGTACTTGCTCAATCATACCTGCTGCAACCGTTAAGTTAGATAAGCGGTCAATCAGAATAAACGAACCAGTTTCGTGGTTGTTGTGATACTCGTCAGCTAAAATTGTTTCGCTTAGTTCAAGCGTTACAATGGCGATTTCGTTTAGCTGAAGTGAGTCGGCTTTGCCGTGCTCTAGGGTATTTACATCAATGGTGTGATCAATCTTTTTAACCACGGCTGATGTATTTTTACTACCTAGTTTAATGTTGTAGCTTTTACCTAGTACAAGTGGCGCTTCGTGCATCCACACAAGTTTTGCTTGAATAAGGTTAGTTACCGTAGCCGTTGAGCTGGCAGGTACTATTACGTCACCGCGGCTAATATCTATTTCGCTATTAAGGGTAACGGTAATTGCTTGGCCAGCCTCAGCGTGATCTAGGTTGCCATTAAATGTAACAATTTCTTTAATGCTTGATGTTTTACCCGACGGTAATACTTTTACTGCATCGCCAACATGTAACTTACCTGATGCCAATGTGCCCTGAAAACCACGGAAGTTTAAGTTAGGGCGAACTACGTACTGCACAGGTAAACGTGCTTCAAAACCGGTATCGGTTTCTGCCGCTGGTGAGTCTTCTAAAAGCTCAAGTAATGGCTTATCTGTGTAATAAGGTGTATGAGCAGAGCGTGTTACTACGTTGTCGCCTTTAAGCGCCGACATAGGTACAAACTTAATGTTTGATACGTTAAGTTGCTCAGCAAATTTAAGGTAATCGGCCTTAATTTTTTCATAAACGGTTTCGTCAAAATCAACGATATCCATTTTATTTACTGCTACCACAAACTGTTTAATGCCTAGCGAGTCACAAATAAAGCTATGGCGCTTAGTTTGCACTTGCACACCGTAGCGAGCATCAACCAAAATAATAGCCACATCACTTGTTGATGCGCCGGTTACCATGTTGCGGGTGTATTGCTCGTGCCCTGGGGTATCGGCAATAATAAATTTACGCTTAGCAGTTGAAAAATAACGATACGCTACGTCAATGGTAATGCCTTGCTCGCGCTCAGCTTGTAAGCCATCTACCAGTAGGGCTAAGTCGAGTTCTTCGCCTGCGTTACCTACTTTTTCGTTATCTTTGTGAAGGGCAGCAAGCTGATCTTCATAAATTTGGTGGCTGTCGTGCAAAAGGCGGCCAATCAGTGTTGATTTACCGTCATCTACGCTGCCACAGGTAAGCATGCGTAATAAGCTTTTATCTTGTTGGCGAGCTAGGTAGGCGTCTATGCCAATTTCTTTTACTTCGTTAATTGTGTCGTTAGTATTGGTAGACATTAGAAATACCCCTCACGTTTTTTCTTCTCCATTGAGCCTGCTGAGTCGTGATCGATTACACGGCCTTCACGTTCAGATGACGTAGATAACAGCATTTCTTCAATAATTTCAGTTAGGTTGCTAGCAGTAGATTCAACTGCACCCGTAAGTGGGTAACAGCCTAAAGTACGAAAACGTACTGATTTCATTTGCGGTACTTCACCATCAGCAAGTGGCATACGTTCGTCGTCAACCATAATTAAGGTGCCGTCGCGCTCAACCACTGGGCGCTCTTTAGCTAAATAAAGCGGTACCATTTCGATGTTTTCTTGGTAAATGTATTGCCAAATATCAAGCTCAGTCCAGTTAGATAGTGGGAATACACGAATGCTCTCACCAGGATTAACTTGACTGTTGTAGGTATTCCAAAGCTCAGGGCGCTGGTTTTTAGGGTCCCAGCGGTGGTGTTTGTCGCGGAACGAGTAAACACGTTCTTTTGCGCGAGACTTTTCTTCATCGCGGCGTGCGCCACCAAATGCAGCATCAAAGCCGTATTTATCGAGTGCTTGTTTTAAGCCTTGGGTTTTCATTATGTCGGTATGTTTACCTGAGCCGTGTTCAAACGGGCTAATACCCATTGCCATACCCTCAGGGTTTTTGTGAACTAGCAGATCAAAGCCATATTCTTTTGCAATACGGTCGCGAAACTCAATCATTTCGCGAAACTTCCAGTTGGTGTCTACGTGCAATAACGGAAACGGAATTTTTGCAGGGTAAAATGCTTTACGCGCTAAGTGCAAAAGTACCGACGAATCTTTACCAATAGAGTAAAGCATTACTGGGTTCTCAAACTCAGCGGCGACTTCGCGCATGATTTTGATACTTTCAGCTTCAAGTTGCTGAAGGTGAGTTAAAGCCATTGTTAGTCGTCCTACTAAAATGATTAAAAGTTACAAATTTAAATATATTTAGGTATTTGATACATCGGTTAGCGGCTGTGCAAAACTACTTGTTTGCTCGTTTTGGCCAAACCAAGCTAGCTGCGAGTGCAGGGCGGCTACTTCGCCAATAATAAGTAACGCTGGTGAAATAACGCTGTTGCGCTCAATTAAATCAGCAAGCTCACCTAATTGCCCCGTAACCACACGCTGATTTTTACGGGTGCCGTTTTCAATAATGGCAACCGGTGTAGTTGCACTGCGGCCATGCTTTAACAGCTCAGCTTGAATATGTGGCGATTTAATAACGCCCATATAAATAGCTAAGGTTTGATGCGCTTTAGCAAGCGATTGCCAATCAAGCTCTTGGCCATCTTTTTTACAGTGCCCTGTTACAAACTGTATAGCCTGGGCGTGGTCGCGGTGTGTAAGCGGAATACCTGCATACGCGCTACAACCTGCCGCTGCCGTAATACCCGGTACTATTTGATAATTTACGTTGTTGGCAGCCAGTACTTGTACTTCTTCACCGCCACGGCCGTAAATAAATGGGTCACCGCCTTTAATACGGCACACTTTTTTGCCTTGCTTGGCAAAATCAACCAGCATTTGGTTGGTATCTTCTTGGGCTACACTGTGATCGCCTAAACGTTTGCCTACACATACTAGGTCGGCATCACGGCGTACTAATTCCATAATTTCATCAGACACTAAGTAGTCGTATACAACAACATCGGCTTGCTGCATTAATTGCAGTGCTTTAAGTGTTAAAAGCTCAGGGTCGCCAGGACCTGCACCTACTACATATACTTCGCCTTCTGGCTCTGCTTTGGCATCGAGCATTTGGTTCAGCTGTGCTTGTGCAGCTTCGGTATTACCTGTTTGTACTTTGCTCACGACTGATGAATCAAACACGCCTTCCCAAAATTGGCGGCGGTCGGCAAAGTGTTTAAAGCGTTGTTTTACTTTATCTCTAAAGCTGCCAACTAAAGTAGCTAATGGGCCAATATGTTGAGGGATAAGTGTCTCTAACTTTTCACGTAATCGGCGTGCGAGTACAGGGGCAGTCCCTGCGCTTGATATAGCAATAGTTATTGGATCGCGGTCTACAATAGACGGGAATATAAACGTACATTTAGGTTGGTCATCAACCACATTCACAAATACATTTCGTGCGTTTGCCAGTTCAAATACATTGTTGTTTACGTCATCACGGTCAGTGGCTGCTATAACCAGCATTTTGCCTTCAAGGTGTGATTCATCAAAATAAGCATCAATAAGCGTTACTTCGTTATTATGAGCATGCTCTTTTAGTTCGTCGCAAAACCAAGGTGCTACTAAGGTTACGTTTGCGCGAGCTTTTAAAAACGCGCGACACTTGCGTAATGCGACCTCTCCACCGCCAACAACCAAAACTGGCTTGTTGTCGAGTTTGGTAAAGATAGGTAAATACTGCACGTTTATAACACCCCTAAACAAATTCAAATATAAGAAAACGCTTTATTCTGATGGGCAGAATATAGCGGCTATCAATAAGTAAAAAATAATTAAAACCAAGTTGATATAACTAAAAGTTATAATTGGTGGCCTTTTTAGTCCTAAGACTTAGTTAACAAGGGATTGCGGGGAGTTACAAGTAAAATAACAAGCTTATAGTGTTTGGTTATGAGCTATAGCGAGATTACGTTAATTTGTTACTATGGCAGTAACACTAATTTATTGCTTAATAAATGGATTACTTATGACTGAACAATATGATAACGCTCAATTAGCTGTATCACTTATGGATTTAACGAGCTTAAATAGCTCAGATACTACGAGCGATATTCAGCTGCTTATAAATAGCATAAATCCCACGTTAGGTACGCCTGCAGCGGTATGTGTTTACAGCGATTTTGTGGACGATGCAAAAATTGCGTTAGCCGCACGAGAGCTTAACCACGTTAAAGTAGCCACGGTTACTAACTTCCCAACGGGCGATGCACCGCTTAGCGACGTAATAAACGAAACGCTTATTGCAATTGAACGCGGCGCCGATGAAATCGATTTAGTTATACCTTATAAAGCACTTATTGCCGGCGATGAAAGTACCGTGCTTGAATATATACAGCAAAGCAAAAAAGCCTGCGCTGCACGAGCTCAATTAAAAGTAATTATAGAAAGCGGCGAGCTAAAAACGGATGAGTTAATCACTAAAGCAACTAACTTAGCTATTCAAGGTGGTGCCGACTTTGTAAAAACCAGTACAGGTAAAGTGGCTGTTAATGCAACGCTTGAAGCAACAAAAGTAATGCTTAGTGCTATTAAACAATCGGGTGAAGTAGTTGGTTTTAAAGCTGCTGGCGGCGTTAAAACAGTAGCCGATGCAAAGGACTATTTAGCACTAACACGTTCAATAATGGGTGATGACTACTTACAGGCTGATACCTTTAGGTTTGGTGCCTCAAGCTTATTAAGTGATGTGTATAAAGTATTAGAAAAATAAACAGTAAATTAAGCACCATGCCTTTAAATAAGAGGGTAAATGTTTGGCAGGCGAAACAATAATGGAATTAATTAATTAGATTTTCCTATGTGGGTATCTTTTAGGCTTGTGTAAATGATTTGCGTAAGTATAATAGGCATCCACTTTGCAGGGGCGTAGTTCCAATTGGTAGAACAGCGGTCTCCAAAACCGACGGTTGGGAGTTCGAATCTCTCCGCCCCTGCCATTTTTACTTGTAAGTTGAGTAAGTCTGGGGTTAAAAATCGGTTTAAATAAGTCTGTTTTTAAGTTTAGATTTTAATGGATTAACCCTGCCATTGCGTAGGGTTGTTGTGTCTGTAGTTAGGGTAATAATATTATGAGCACGAATGTAGAAACACCATCAAGTGCGATGGAGTCAGTAAAGTGGTTAGTAGCTATCGCGCTACTTGCAGGCGCAGTTGTTGGTAATCACATGTTTGCAGATCAGTCTGTATTACTACGTGCTATTGGCGTTGTAATTGCAATAGCAGCTGGTTTAGGTATTGCCTCGCAAACATTTAAGGGACGTACTTTCCTTGCTTTTGCTAAAGAAGCTCGTATTGAAGTACGCAAAGTAATTTGGCCAACGCGTCAAGAAACTACCCACACGACATTAATTGTAATGGTTGCAACAGTGATTATGGCGCTTATCCTTTGGGGATTAGATGGCATTTTATTCCGCGCTGTAGGCTTTTTAACTGGATTGGAGATCTGATCCCATGTCGGATGAGAACAAAGAAATTAAGTTACGTTGGTATGTAGTTCAAGCTTTTTCGGGTTACGAAAAGCGTGTGGCACAAACGTTAACTGAACATATTAAAATCGAAGGTCTTGAAGAGAGCTTTGGTGAAATATTAGTACCAACTGAAGAAGTTGTTGAGATGCGCGCTGGTCAAAAGCGTAAATCTGAGCGCAAATTCTTCCCAGGTTATGTACTAGTACAAATGGATATGAACGATGCTAGCTGGCACTTAGTTAACAGCACTGAGCGTGTTATGGGCTTTATTGGTGGTACTTCTGACCGTCCAGCGCCTATTAGCTCTAAAGAAGCAGAACGCATTCTTAACCGTCTACAAGAAAATGCTGAAGCACCTAAACCTGCTACATTATTTGAACCAGGCGAAGTGGTTCGTGTTACTGATGGCCCATTTGCTGACTTTAGTGGTGTGGTTGAAGAAGTTGACTACGAAAAGAGCCGCGTAAAAGTATCTGTACTTATTTTTGGTCGTTCTACGCCGGTTGAGCTTGAATTTGGTCAAGTTGAACAAGATAAGTAATTGATTAAAAAAGCTTCGCTAGAGTTTTTATAAATTTTGGCACGAAGCTTGAAAAAGGCCGCTGATTAACTTATAATCAGCGGCCTTTTTGTATTAAGGTAAAAATTTATTTTTACTATACAAAAAGTACGAAACCAATTTTTAAACTGGGAAGCCGTTAGAGTACGCGTCCTCGCGCGCACAAGGCTAAGACCCACCAAATGAGGTATTTATAATGGCTAAAAAAGTTGAAGCTCTAATCAAGCTACAAGTTGCCGCTGGTATGGCTAATCCTAGTCCTCCAGTAGGTCCTGCACTAGGTCAACACGGTGTAAACATCATGGAATTCTGTAAAGCGTTTAACGCACGTACAGAGTCTATCGAAAAAGGCGCTCCAGTTCCTGTAGTGATCTCTGTTTACGGTGACCGTTCATTTACGTTCGACATGAAAACGCCACCTGCTGCTTACTTACTTAAGAAAGCTGCTGGTATCAAGTCAGGCTCAGGCCGTCCTAACACTGATAAAGTAGGCACAGTAACTCGTGCTCAACTTGAAGAGATTGTTGAGACAAAACGAACTGACCTTACAGCTGCCGATATGGACGCAGCGGTTCGCACTATCGCAGGTTCTGCGCGTGCGATGGGCTTGAACGTAGAGGACTAAGAAATGGCTAAATTAACTAAACGTATGCGTACTATCCGCGAAAAAGTGGAAGTAACTAAAGATTACGAAATCAATGAAGCAGTTGCTCTTTTAAAAGAGTTAGCGACAGCTAAATTCGTAGAAAGTGTTGACGTTGCTGTTAACCTTGGTATCGATGCTCGTAAATCTGACCAAAACGTTCGTGGTGCAACTGTACTACCTAACGGTACTGGCCGTGACGTTCGTGTTGCTGTATTCACACAAGGCGCTAATGCAGAAGCTGCAAAAGAAGCCGGTGCTGAGTTAGTAGGCATGGAAGATCTTGCTGAGCTAGTTAAAAAAGGCGAGATGAACTTTGACGTTGTTGTTGCATCACCAGACGCTATGCGTGTTGTTGGTCAACTAGGTCAAATCTTAGGCCCACGTGGTCTAATGCCAAACCCTAAAACTGGTACTGTAACGCCTAACGTTGCAGAAGCAGTTAAAAATGCTAAAGCAGGTCAAGTACGTTACCGTAATGACAAAAATGGCATCATCCATACTACTATCGGTAAGGTTGATTTCACTGCTGAGCAACTTCAACAAAACCTTGAGTCACTAATTGTTGCACTTAAGAAGGCTAAACCTTCTCAAGCTAAAGGTGTTTACTTGAAAAAAGTAACTATCTCTACAACAATGGGCGCAGGTGTTTCTGTTGACCAAAACACTTTAAGCACAGTTGTAGCTTAATTGGTGTTTACATGGCGTGAAATTTGTACTATAATTTCGCGCCATTTTGTTGATTAATTTATTAATTGGCAAAGTAAAGAATTCGGGTTGAAGTCCATAATTTCGGTGCGCCTTTGGCAAAGCGATAAATTGGGCTTCCGTCCAAGACCGTAGGCGGTTTCGGCCTTAATGTTTACCTACGTAGACGGTGTGAATCCCCAGATAGATTTTTCCTAATCCTTCTGGCTCTCGCCGTAAAAAGCATCTCCATCAGTTATTTTGTTGGGGAAGAGTAAAAACAGGGAAGCCGAGTGTCGGTGACCCCATTAAACCAGGAGTAACACCCATGGCTTTAAATCTTCAAGGCAAAAAAGCAATTGTTGCTGAAGTCAACGAAGCAGCCAATGGTGCTCTTTCTGCAGTTGTTGCAGATTCTCGTGGTGTAGCAGTAGGCGCAATTACAGCCCTTCGTAAAGAAGCTCGTGAAGCTGGTGTATGGATGAAAGTTGTTCGTAACACTCTAGCAAAACGTGCTGTTGAAGGTACTGAATTTGAATGTCTATCTGACTCGTTAGTTGGTCCAAGCTTAATCGCTTTCTCATCAGAGCACCCAGGTGCTGCTGCGCGTATCTTTTCAGATTTCGCGAAAAAGAATGAGAAATTTGAGCTTAAAACGGCCGCTTTTGAAGGTAACATCGTAGACGCAGCAATGCTTGCTACATTACCTACATACGACGAAGCTGTTGCACGCTTAATGAGCGCTATGAAAGAAGCGTCTGCTGGCAAATTGTGTAAAACAATTGAAGCAGTACGTGTACAGAAAGAAGAGCAAGCTGCTTAATTTTAAGCTGTTTAACCTCCCTTTCGGTGTAAAATTTATTTGGACCTAGAGTCCGTTAATTATTAGGAAATTTGTAATGTCTGTAACTAAAGACCAAATCCTTGACGCAATTGCTGAAATGTCAGTAATGGACGTTGTTGCTCTTATCGAAGCAATGGAAGAAAAATTCGGCGTAACTGCTGCAGCTGCAATGGTAGCTGGTCCAGCTGCTGAAGCTGCTGAAGAGAAAACAGAATTTGACGTAATCCTTACTGGCGCTGGCGCTAACAAGGTTGCTGCAATCAAAGCTGTTCGTAGCGCAACTGGCCTTGGCCTTAAAGAAGCGAAAGCTCTTGTTGAAGCTGCTCCTACACCTGTTAAAGAAGGTGTATCTAAAGAAGAAGCTGAAGCACTTGCAAAAGATCTTACTGAAGCTGGTGCTGAAGTTGAGGTTAAGTAATTTAGCTTTTGCTAAGTTCGCTGCCTGAGAAATCAGGCAAGGGCTGGTGATTATTTAATCACCGGCCTTTTTGCGCTATAGAGCGATGTATTCCTATAGCTCAAATAAAATCTGATTTTCTCTTTACTTTCAACGCTTTATAGTTTGCTAGTGTTGTGAGGGGAGTTTATTAGAACAACAATTAAATGTTGTAAATCTTGGCTTAGATGCCAGTTAAGTCTGTTCTTACAAGAACAGGTCGGGTCAAAGATCAGCAAGCTGAGGAACCCCATGGCTTACTCTTATTCTGAAAAGAAACGTATCCGTAAGGATTTTGGTAAACGTCCACAAGTTTTGGATATACCTTTCTTACTGTCGACGCAGTTAGAATCGTTTAAAAAATTCTTAGTCCCGGACGCTGATGGCGATCATGGTTTGGAAGCTGCCTTCCGTTCTGTGTTCCCAATTAAAAGCTACTCGGGAAATTCTGAGCTTCAATACGTAAGTTATCGTATTGGTGAGCCAGTATTCGATGTAAAAGAATGTCAAATTCGCGGTGTGACTTATTCTGCTCCACTTCGCGTGAAACTGCGTCTTGTAGTTATGGACAAAGAAGCTCCAGGCACAGTTAAAGACATTAAAGAGCAAGAAGTTTACATGGGCGAAATTCCGCTCATGACCGATACCGGTACTTTTGTAATCAATGGTACAGAGCGTGTTATCGTTTCTCAGCTACACCGTAGCCCTGGTGTATTCTTTGATAACGACCGCGGTAAAACCCATTCATCGGGTAAAGTATTATATAACGCTCGCGTTATACCTTACCGTGGTTCATGGTTAGACTTCGAATTTGATGCAAAAGATAATCTATATGTACGTATTGACCGTCGTCGTAAATTACCGGCGTCTATCATCCTACGTGCACTAGAGTATTCTAGCGAACAAATCCTAGATATGTTCTTCGATAACACTGCGTTTGAAGTAACTGACGGTAAAGTTCTTATGGAACTTGTGCCTTCACGTTTACGTGGTGAAACTGCCGCTTTTGATATCAAAGGCGAAGACGGTGAAGTACTTGTTGAAAGCGGTCGTCGTATTACGGCTCGCCACATCAAGAGCATCGAGAAGAAAGGCATTAATCAATTAGAAGTACCACATGAGTACATCATTGGCCGTATTGTAGCTAAAAACTATGTTGATGAGTCAACAGGTGAAGTTATTGCAAACGCTAATGACGAGCTATCTCTAGAATTGATGGCTGAATTGGTTAAAGCTGGTCACACTAAAATTGATACGTTATATATCAATGAAGTGGACAGCGGTGCTTACATGTCAAATACATTGAACATTGACTCTTCAAGCAACCGTTTAGAAGCGCTAGTAGAAATTTACCGTATGATGCGCCCAGGCGAGCCACCGACGAAAGACGCGGCTGAAGCCTTATTCGAGAACTTGTTCTTCTCTGAAGAACGTTATGACTTATCTACTGTAGGTCGTATGAAGTTCAACAGCCGTGTTGGTTACGATACCGATACAGGCCCTGGCACATTAAATAAAGAAGACATCGTGTCTGTTATGAAAGTATTAATTGCTATTCGTAACGGTCAAGGCGATGTTGATGATATTGACCACTTAGGCAACCGTCGTATACGTAGTGTTGGCGAAATGGCTGAGAACCAATTCCGTGTTGGTCTAGTACGTGTAGAACGTGCTGTACGTGAGCGTTTAAGCTTAGGTGACCTTGACGCGATAATGCCACAAGATCTTATTAACGCTAAGCCTATTTCGGCAGCGGTTAAAGAGTTCTTCGGCTCGTCTCAGTTATCACAGTTTATGGACCAAAATAACCCGCTATCAGAAGTAACGCATAAGCGTCGTATTTCTGCATTAGGTCCGGGCGGTCTAACTCGTGAACGCGCTGGCTTTGAAGTACGTGACGTTCACGTAACTCACTACGGTCGCGTATGTCCAATCGAGACTCCTGAGGGTCCAAACATCGGTCTAATTAACTCATTGTCTACGTACGCACGTACAAATGACTATGGTTTCTTAGAAACACCTTACCGTAAAGTGGTAGACGGTGTTGTAACTGATGAAGTTGATTACCTATCAGCCATTGAAGAAGGTCAGTTTGTTATCGCACAGGCGAACTCAAACTTAACTGAAACCAATGAGTTTGTTGATGAACTTATTCCATGTCGTCACAAAGGTGAATCTACCTTTATGGGTCGCATGGACCAGCAATATATGGATGTATCACCACAACAGGTGATCTCTGTAGCGGCAGCACTTATCCCGTTCTTAGAACACGATGATGCTAACCGTGCATTGATGGGTTCAAACATGCAACGTCAAGCAGTACCAACATTGAAAGCGGATAAGCCGTTAGTAGGTACTGGTATTGAGTTAACACTAGCGAAAGATTCTGGTGTAACGATTGTTGCTAAACGTGGTGGTGAAGTAATGTATGCTGACGCAAGTCGCATCGTTGTAAACGTACATGAAGAAGAACGCATTCCTGGTGAAGCGGGCATCGACATCTACAACTTAACCAAATACACACGTTCTAACCAAAATACATGTATTAACCAAAAACCAACTTGTATGGTTGGCGAACCGGTTACTCGTGGTGACGTGTTAGCAGATGGTCCTTCGACTGACTTAGGTGATTTAGCCCTTGGTCAAAACCTGCGCGTGGCATTCATGCCATGGAACGGTTACAACTTCGAGGATTCAATCTTGTTATCAGAGCGCGTAGTTGAAGAAGATCGTCTAACGACTATCCACATTCAAGAACTACAGTGTGTTGCCCGTGATACTAAATTAGGTCCTGAAGAGATCACTGCAGATATCCCGAATGTGGGTGAGTCTGCACTAGGCAAGCTTGATGAGTCAGGCGTTGTTTATATCGGTGCTGAAGTTAAAGGCGGCGATATCTTAGTAGGTAAAGTGACTCCTAAAGGCGAGACGCAATTAACACCTGAAGAGAAGCTACTGCGTGCTATCTTCGGCGAAAAAGCGTCTGACGTTAAAGACAGCTCTTTACGTGTACCAAATTCTGTAACTGGTACTGTAATTGACGTACAAGTTTTCACCCGTGATGGTGTTGAAAAAGATAAACGTGCGTTAGAAGTTGAAGACATGCAGCTTCGCGAAGCGAAGAAAGACTTCAACGAAGAGTTCCGCATTTTAGAAGCTGGCGTTTTAGGACGTGCTCGCAAGTTACTTGTGGATTCAGGCTTCGAAGAAAGCAACTTAACGTCACTAAATGCTGAAAAGCTACTTACTCAAAGCCTTGCTGAAGAAGACAAGCAAGCTGAACTTGAGCAATTAGCTGCACAGTACGATGAGCTTAAAGCTGAATACGATAAGAAGTTTGAAAACAAACGTCGTAAAATTACCCAAGGTGATGACTTAGCACCAGGTGTACTTAAGATTGTTAAAGTATACCTAGCTGTTAAACGTCGTATCCAACCGGGTGATAAAATGGCGGGTCGTCACGGTAACAAAGGTGTTATCTCGACTATCGTACCAGTAGAAGATATGCCATACGATGATAAAGGTCGTACGGTAGATATCGTACTAAATCCACTAGGTGTACCATCACGAATGAACATCGGTCAGATCCTTGAAACACATATGGGTCTAGCTGCACGTGGTATTGGTGAGCGCTTAGAGGAAATGATGAAAGAACAACGTGAGCTTCATGAGCTACGTGAATTCATCAAGCAAGCTTACGAAATCGGTGAGTCTCGTCAAGAAGTAGATATTGCAAGCTTCTCTGATGATGAAATTCGTCGTTTAGCTGAAAACTTAAAAGGTGGTTTACCAATCGCTACTCCTGCATTTGATGGCGCGAAAGAAGACGAAATCAAAGACATGCTTGAGCTTGGTGGATACCCAAGAAGTGGTCAGGTTACACTCTATGATGGCCGTACTGGCGATCAGTTTGAACGTCAAGTAACTGTTGGTTACATGTACATGCTTAAACTTAACCACTTGGTTGATGACAAGATGCACGCACGTTCTACTGGTTCTTACAGCCTTGTTACTCAGCAGCCGCTGGGTGGTAAAGCACAGTTCGGTGGCCAGCGTTTTGGTGAGATGGAAGTATGGGCACTTGAAGCTTACGGTGCTGCTTACACTCTACAAGAAATGCTAACAGTGAAATCGGATGACGTGAACGGTCGTACTAAGATGTATAAAAACATCGTTGATGGTAACCATAAAATGGAACCAGGTATGCCAGAATCGTTCAACGTATTGTTGAAAGAAATCCGCTCACTGGGTATCAACATCGAGTTGGAAGAAAATTAAGCCAATTAGATGCTGCAGTTAACGCTGCAGCATCTGTTACGGCTGAATAGAATGTAGGGACGAGATTATCCGTCCTCAAGATTAACTCCGACAGGAGAGCTAAGGTGAAAGACTTACTTAAGTTTCTGAAGCAACAAAATAAGACCGAAGAATTCGATGCAATTCGCATTGGTCTTGCTTCACCAGACATGGTTCGTTCATGGTCATACGGTGAAGTAAAGAAACCTGAGACTATTAACTACCGTACTTTCAAGCCTGAGCGCGATGGCTTATTCTGTGCCCGTATTTTCGGCCCAGTGAAAGATTATGAGTGTTTATGTGGTAAATATAAACGCCTTAAACACCGTGGTGTGATCTGTGAGAAGTGTGGCGTTGAAGTTACACTTACTAAAGTGCGTCGTGATCGTATGGGTCATATCGACCTTGCGAGCCCAGTAGCGCATATATGGTTTTTAAAATCATTACCGTCACGTATTGGCTTAATGCTTGATATGACGCTTCGTGATATTGAACGTGTTCTATACTTCGAATCATTCGTAGTAACTGAGCCTGGTATGACAACGCTTGAGCGTGGTCAGCTTTTAGGTGAAGAAGAATACCTAGATTCACTTGAAGAGCACGGTGATGAGTTTGAAGCTAAGATGGGTGCTGAAGCAGTATTAGACTTGCTTCGTGAACTTGATCTTGCTCAACTAATTGCAGAAATGCGTGAAGAGTTACCAACAATTAACTCTGAAACTAAGCGTAAGAAGATCACTAAACGTCTTAAATTAATGGAATCGTTCCACCAATCAGGTAATAACCCTGAGTGGATGATCATGACAGTACTTCCAGTATTGCCACCTGATCTACGTCCATTAGTACCACTAGACGGTGGTCGTTTTGCGACTTCTGATCTAAATGACCTTTACCGTCGTGTTATTAACCGTAATAACCGTCTTAAGCGTCTATTAGATCTAGCTGCACCAGATATTATCGTACGCAACGAAAAACGTATGTTACAAGAAGCGGTAGATGCGCTACTTGATAACGGTCGTCGTGGTCGTGCTATAACAGGTTCTAACAAACGTCCTCTTAAATCTCTTGCTGATATGATCAAGGGTAAGCAAGGTCGTTTCCGTCAGAACTTACTAGGTAAGCGTGTAGATTACTCTGGCCGTTCTGTAATCACGGTTGGTCCTACACTTAAGCTTCATCAATGTGGTCTTCCTAAGAAGATGGCACTTGAGTTATTCAAACCGTTTATCTATGGCAAATTAGAGCGTCGCGGCATGGCTACGACAATCAAAGCTGCTAAGAAGATGGTTGAGCGTGAAGTAGCGGAAGTATGGGATGTATTAGACGAAGTAATTCGTGAACATCCAGTATTACTTAACCGTGCACCAACACTTCACCGTTTGGGTATCCAAGCGTTTGAACCTGTGCTTATCGAAGGTAAAGCGATTCATTTGCACCCATTAGTATGTGCGGCTTACAACGCCGATTTCGATGGTGACCAAATGGCGGTACACGTACCGTTAACAATCGAAGCGCAGCTTGAAGCACGTGCACTAATGATGTCTACAAACAACATCTTATCTCCTGCGAATGGTGAGCCAATCATCGTTCCTTCACAGGATGTTGTATTAGGTCTTTACTACATGACGCGCGATCGCATTAATGCGAAAGGCGAAGGCATTGTATTTAAAGATCCTAAAGAAGCAGAAAAAGCATACCGTAGCGGTAATGCAGAACTTCACGCTCGCGTGAAAGTGCGTATCAGCCAATCAGTTAAGAACGAAGACGGTGTAGTAGAAGATACTATTACTATCATCGACACTACTGTTGGTCGTGCGATTCTGTCTCTAATTTTACCTAAAGGTATGCCGTTTGAGTCAATCAACCAAGCATTAGGTAAAAAGCAGATTTCTAGCTTATTAAACGAGTGTTACCGTCGTCTAGGTCTAAAAGACACTGTTGTGTTTGCTGACCAAGTTATGTACACCGGTTTCCACTACGCAATGAAGTCAGGTGTTTCAATTGGTATCGATGACTTAGTTATCCCACCTGTTAAAGCACAGATTATTGAATCAGCTGAGGCTGAAGTAACTGAAATCAACCAACAATTCCAATCAGGTCTTGTAACGGCTGGTGAAAAGTACAATAAAGTTATCGATATCTGGTCACGTGTAAACGAAAACTTATCACGTGAAATGATGGCTAACTTGTCAAAAGACATGGTTATTAATGCTAAAGGTGAAGAAGAAGAGCAACCGTCATTTAACTCAGTGTTTATGATGGCCGACTCTGGTGCTCGTGGTAGTGCCGCTCAGATCCGTCAGCTAGCAGGTATGCGTGGTCTAATGGCACGTCCAGATGGTTCAATCATCGAGACTCCAATCACGGCTAACTTCCGTGAAGGTCTAAACGTACTTCAGTACTTCATCTCAACGCACGGTGCGCGTAAAGGTCTTGCCGATACAGCACTGAAAACAGCGAACTCGGGTTACCTAACGCGTCGTTTAGTAGACGTTGCACAAGATTTGGTAATCAACGAAGACGACTGTGGCACAGAAGATGGCTTAACAATGAAACCGCTTATTGAAGGTGGTGATGTTGTAGAAGCACTTCGTGAACGTGTTCTTGGTCGTGTTGTTGCTGAAGATATCGTTATTCCAGGTACTAACACAGTACTTGTTGAACGTAATATCATGCTCGATGAAAAACTGTGTGACCTTTTAGAAGAGCACTCAGTAGATGAAGTTCGCGTACGCTCAGTTATCACATGTGATAACGACTTTGGTGTATGTGCTAAGTGTTATGGTCGTGACCTTGCACGTGGTCATATCATCAACGCGGGTGAATCTGTAGGTGTTATCGCGGCGCAGTCAATCGGTGAGCCGGGTACACAGCTTACGATGCGTACATTCCACATCGGTGGTGCGGCATCAAGAGCGTCAGCTGAAAATAATGTACAAGTTAAAACTAACGGTACATTAAAACTGCACAACGCTAAATATGTATTAAACACTGACGGTAAGATTGTTATTACCTCACGTTCTACTGAGATCACTATCATTGATAGCTATGGTCGTGAAAAAGAGCGTTATAAAGTACCTTACGGTGCGGTATTAACAGTGCAAGACAATGCTGAAGTTCAAGGTAACGACATTGTTGCTACTTGGGACCCGCATAGTCACCCAATTGTTCTTGAGCATAAGTCAAAAGTATCGTTCAGCGATATCGATGACTCAAATACAGAGACACAAACCGATGAACTAACCGGTTTAACTCGTATTGTTGTTAAAGACCTTGCTAAAGCCAATGCGAAAGAACCTAAGCTTATCATCGAAAGTGAAGAGCGCGGTCTGCAAGAAACACGTTTACCTTCATTCACTACTATTGAAGTGACAGATGGTGCGACTGCAAACCCTGGTGACGTGTTAGCACGTATTCCACAAGAAGGTTCGAAAACTCGTGATATCACGGGTGGTCTACCACGCGTAGCCGACTTATTTGAAGCGCGTAAACCTAAAGAGCCGGCTATCTTAGCTGAGATCACAGGTACTATTAGCTTCGGTAAAGAAACTAAAGGTAAGAAGCGTTTAGTTATTACTCCAGCTGAAGGCGATCATTACGAAGAAATGATTCCTAAGTGGCGTCAACTTAACGTGTTTGAAGGTGAGCAAGTGTCTAAAGGTGAAGTTATCGCCGATGGTCCTGAATCACCACATGACATCTTACGCCTACGTGGTGTGACTCATGTTGCTAACTACATCGTTAACGAAGTGCAAGAGGTTTACCGTTTGCAAGGCGTTAAGATCAATGACAAGCACATTGAAACAATTATCCGTCAGATGATTCGTAAATGTACAATTATACACGGTGGTGATACTGAGTTCTTAGCGGGTGAGCAAATTGAAGTAGCTCGCGTTAATATCGCTAATCGTGACCTTGAAAAACAAGGTAAAATCCCAGCGAAGTTTGAAATACAACTTATGGGTATCACGAAAGCATCACTTGCAACAGAATCTTTCATCTCAGCAGCGTCTTTCCAAGAAACAACACGTGTTCTTACAGATGCAGCAGTGAATGGTAAGAGCGATGAGCTTCGCGGTCTGAAAGAAAACGTAATAGTGGGTCGTTTGATCCCAGCCGGTACCGGTTTTGCGTATCACCAGGATCGTATGGCACGTCGTAAGCAAAGTTTAGTTGTTGAAGAGCAAACAGTAAGTGCAGAAGAGGCAACTCAAGCACTAACTGATGCTTTAAACGCTGATTTGTCTGGAAATCAATAAACTGTTCTTAATCAATAGATTAAGTGATAGTAAGGCAGATATATTCTGTCTTGCTATCAGTTTAGGTTGACAGGTTAAACTTTGCTCATTAAAATTCCGCCACCCATTTACTTGCATGTATGTTACAAGCTTGTAAAAAGGGCGGATTTTTTTATTTTTTTTCAGTAGTAATTTTAATTTCAGGAGCTATTTAAATGGCAACTATTAACCAGCTAGTGCGTAAGCCACGTCGTAGCAAGGTTACTAAAAGTAACTCAGCTGCGCTTAAAGCGTGTCCGCAAAAGCGTGGTGTATGTACTCGCGTATATACAACTACACCTAAGAAACCAAACTCGGCGTTACGTAAAGTAGCTCGTGTACGTTTAACTAACGGTTTCGAAGTAACTTCATACATTGGTGGTGAAGGTCATAACCTTCAAGAGCATAGTGTAATCCTAATCCGTGGTGGTCGTGTTAAAGATTTACCAGGTGTGCGTTTTCACACTGTACGTGGTGCACTTGACTGTGCAGGCGTTAGCGACCGTCGTCAAGCTCGTTCTAAATACGGTGCAAAACGCCCTAAAGGCTAATTGTTTTCCGTTAGTAAGGCCAAGCACTAAATATTATTAATTATTGTTTTGGGTGATTGTTCCAAAAGGACAAACCTGAATAAACCGGAGATACAAAATGCCTAGAAGACGCGTAATAGGTCAACGTAAAATTCTTCCAGATCCTAAGTTCGGATCGGAACTTCTTGCTAAATTCGTTAACATCGTAATGTTAGACGGCAAGAAATCTACTGCTGAAAAAATTGTTTATGGTGCGCTAGACGTGGCTGCTGAGAAATCAGGCAAGTCGCACCTAGAAATCTTTGAAACTGCACTTGATAACATCCGTCCACAGGTAGAGGTTAAATCTCGCCGTGTTGGTGGTTCAACTTATCAAGTACCAGTTGAAGTACGTCCAGTACGTCGCAACGCATTAGGTATGCGTTGGTTAGTAGACGCTGCACGTAAGCGTGGCGAAAAATCTATGGGCTTACGTTTAGCTCAAGAAATCGTTGATGCTGCTGACAACAAAGGCACTGCGGTTAAGAAACGTGAAGACGTTCACCGTATGGCTGAAGCGAATAAAGCATTCGCACATTACCGTTGGTAATCTGTCCTTAACCTTTAAGAGGATCATATGGCACGTACAACTCCACTTGAGCGCTACCGTAATATCGGCATAGTAGCTCACGTAGATGCAGGCAAAACCACCACAACAGAACGTGTTCTGTTCTACACGGGTCTTTCTCATAAGATCGGTGAAGTACATGATGGCGCCGCAACTATGGATTGGATGGAGCAGGAACAAGAGCGTGGTATCACAATCACTTCTGCTGCAACAACGTGTTTCTGGAAAGGGATGGACGCTCAATTTGACGACCATCGTATCAATATTATTGATACTCCAGGACACGTAGATTTCACTATCGAAGTAGAGCGTTCTTTACGCGTATTAGATGGTGCGGTAGTTGTTCTTTGTGCTTCATCAGGTGTACAGCCGCAAACTGAGACAGTTTGGCGTCAAGCGAACAAATACGAAGTTCCGAGAATGATCTTCGTAAATAAAATGGATCGCACGGGCGCTGACTTCTTAACGGTTGTTAGCCAGGTGAAATCTCGTCTTGGAGCAACGCCTGTTCCAATCCAGTTGCCAATTGGCGCTGAAGACGACTTTAAAGGTGTAATTGACCTTATAAAAATGAAAGCCATTAACTGGAACGAAGCGGACCAGGGTATGACTTTCTCTTATGAGGCAATACCGGCAGAACTTCAAGAGTTAGCTGAAGAATGGCACTCTCATTTAGTTGAAAGTGCAGCTGAAGCCTCTGAAGAACTAATGGATAAGTACTTAGAAGGTGAAGAGTTAAGTGAAGCAGAGATTAAATCTGCTTTACGTCAACGCACATTAGCGAACGAGATTGTTCCAATAACGTGTGGTAGCGCATTTAAAAACAAAGGCGTTCAAGCTGTGCTTGATGGCGTTGTTGAGTACATGCCAGCACCAACACAAGTGAAACAAATCCAAGGTATCTTAGAAAATGGTACTGAGGAAGAACGTCCAGCTGATGATAAAGCGCCGTTTGCTGCACTTGCATTTAAGATTGCAACAGACCCGTTTGTTGGCACTTTAACCTTTTTCCGTGTTTACTCTGGTACTGTTAAACAGGGTGACGCGGTTTATAACCCAGTTAAAAGTAAGCGTGAGCGACTTGGCCGTATCGTACAGATGCATTCAAACTCACGTGAAGAGATCAAAGAAGTTTACGCAGGCGACATCGCGGCAGCTATTGGTCTTAAAGACGTAACAACAGGTGAAACACTGTGTGATCCGAATTCTATTATTACGCTTGAGCGTATGGAATTCCCTGAACCAGTTATCTCTGTTGCGGTTGAGCCTCGCACAATCGCTGACCAAGATAAGATGGGTATCGCGCTAGGTAAACTAGCGGCAGAAGATCCTTCTTTTCGCGTACAAACTGACGAAGAATCAGGCCAGACTATAATCTCTGGCATGGGTGAACTTCACCTAGATATCATTGTCGACCGTATGAAACGTGAATTCAGTGTTGAATGTAACGTTGGTAAGCCGCAGGTTGCATACCGAGAAGCTATTCGTTCAACTGTTAAAGTTGAAGGTAAGTTTATACGTCAATCAGGTGGTCGTGGTCAATATGGTCACGTCTGGGTTAAACTTGAGCCGATGGATATTTCGGATGATGAAGCACCAATTTACGAGTTCGTTAACGAAACTGTAGGTGGTTCTGTTCCTAAAGAATTTATCCCTGCGGTAGACAAAGGTCTCCAAGAGCAAATGTCTCAAGGTGTACTGGCAGGCTACCCATTACTTGGCGTTAAAGCGACTTTATATGATGGTTCATTCCATGATGTAGACTCGAATGAAATGGCATTTAAAGTAGCAGGTTCAATGGCAATGAGAAATGGGGCGCTAGAAGCTGACCCTGTATTATTAGAGCCAATGATGAAGGTTGAAGTAATCACTCCTGACTCAAACATGGGTGATGTAGTTGGCGACCTTAATCGTCGTCGCGGCATGATCGAAGGCATGGAAGATGCAATAGGTGGACTTAAGCAAATTAATGCACAAGTTCCTCTTTCTGAAATGTTTGGTTATGCAACTGCTTTACGATCTGCGACACAGGGCCGTGCCTCATACTCTATGGAGTTTTTGAAGTACGCTGAAGCCTCTAAAAATGTTGCAGATACAATAATTTCAGCTCGCGCTGTAATATGATTTTAGCTTGTCTGGCTCAATAGTGAGTCAGGCTTTAATTTCTTAATTAGGAATTTTTTAAGATGGCAAAAGAAAAGTTTGAA
>NZ_PNCW01000330.1:0-281 GCF_005886985.1 Pseudoalteromonas sp. S3178
TACTGGTCAAGCAAGATTCAATACCGATACGGTGATCGCGCAAATAATCCATCAGCTTGGGGTCTTTAGCGGCGTTAACGCCGTGGCCGATGCGGTCAGCCCCTAATCCTTCAATGGCTTGCCAGATACTGCGTGAATCTTCGGCCTCGCCAGCGTGAATAGTCGCTCGCAAGTCGGCTTTGTGAACTTGCCTAAAGTGATCAACAAACAACTCCCCGGGGAAGCCCAACTCATCACCAGCTAAATCAACGGCGACCATGTGCTCTTTGAAGGCTAAGATG
>NZ_PNCW01000331.1:0-257 GCF_005886985.1 Pseudoalteromonas sp. S3178
ATATGCAAAGAAGCAGAGATAAATTAAGTAAAGTTCCACCAATAGTTTGGAAGTTTGTACTTCCGTGTAAAGATTGATTTCTCCATGAATATATAAGGTCAAATGGGTCTTGAGAATCATCTAAGCTTGAAATATGAACTCTGAATTCTTGCAAAAGTACCTTGAGTTCAGAATCTGCGATTTCATCATACACAAGATTTAAAACATCTCTGATGCTGGAGCATTGCGCACCAATTTTATAAGGTCTCGGTTTTCCA
>NZ_PNCW01000332.1:0-346 GCF_005886985.1 Pseudoalteromonas sp. S3178
ATGGCATAGCATTGAATGTTATGGTAAAAGTTGCACCGCCTAAATCATTGTTACATAACACATCAATGTCGGCATTATGTGCATTGGCAATTTCACTGACGATTGATAAGCCCAGACCACTACCAGTTAAGGCTGATTGTTCCTTTCGCCAGAACCGCTCAAATAGTTTGACTCTGTCACCTTCACTGATCCCAGGCCCCGAGTCTTTTATACTCAGGGTATTTTTAGTAATGATAAGCTGTACTTGAGCATGCGTATCGGCATATTTTAAGGCATTTTCTAGTAGGTTTTTGGTTAAAATGATCAATGCACCCTTATCGCCGAGTACATCACATGATTGATCAAT
>NZ_PNCW01000333.1:0-288 GCF_005886985.1 Pseudoalteromonas sp. S3178
CTCTCAACTCTATCCGCTTTGCGGTTGTATACATAAACACCTTTGATATCGCTTGAGTCGCCATGTTTATCTTTGATGAGATCGATGGCGTTGTATTGCTCAAGTATATTAATTTTTGGGTGTAACTGCACTTGGCTAATTAATGTGGTTTGAACGGCTTTACCCGTTGCATCAGCTGCGTGCAATATACGACGATGTGAATGTCCACCTTCGCGGGTTAAATGAAAGCGCTCTTTCCCTTTACTATCTACTTCCATATCAAATGGTACGCCTTGTTCAATCAGCCAC
>NZ_PNCW01000334.1:0-253 GCF_005886985.1 Pseudoalteromonas sp. S3178
CCCTTGCGACCATGTGCATCCTTGTTCGAGGCTATTGTGTATACCTCTCCCGTGGACAAGCATGTCTCATCTATGCTGACGTGAGGACTTATGTTCTCTGGGAAGATGAGCCACTCGTCAGCATGGCCTAGTTCAGACCATTCACGATAGCCGCTTAGGTGGTCCTTGTAGGCTCTGCCATACTCATCACCGTCTATGTGATAGTCATCCTCAAACGAACGGGCCGTTATAGGGCGCGTCTCCAAACGCTTCT
>NZ_PNCW01000335.1:0-321 GCF_005886985.1 Pseudoalteromonas sp. S3178
CACAACGATATGTTGAAATGTGTTTATTTGCTTGCCCATCTGCACAAAGCGAGCTCTAGCTACATTCGTCAGTTAGCGAGAGAAAGTGATGTTTGGTCAACCGATCTTAGAGTGTATTATCCGCGAAAAGACTTTGAATTTAGTGAAGAGTACTCAGGTTACCTTTCAGAGCTTTACGCAAACATACTTTTCGACCAACCACTTAAAATTCGAAGATTGGTCAAGTGTCTGGATGTATGTATTGAAAAACTGACTAATCACGCTGATTCTGAGTGGATTGCTCCGTTTCTGAAACATCGAACGATAGACTCCGATGCCCCA
>NZ_PNCW01000336.1:0-265 GCF_005886985.1 Pseudoalteromonas sp. S3178
CGTTCTTCACCCAAAATACGGTTGGTTAACGTCGATTTGACCACATTTGGACGCCCTATAATGGCAAGTTTAACTGGCTTGTCTTCAAACCCAGTCTTGCTATCTTCGTGTGCGCCCTCTTCACCTTCTAGGTAAAGTTCAGCTAAGTCTGCATCATCTTGTGCAAGTTCATCTTCTTCAGCGGCTAATTCAGCAATAACAGGCTGTAACGTCAGGTCTAACAGCTGGGTAATACCACGACCATGCGCAGCGGCGATTTGATACA
>NZ_PNCW01000337.1:0-322 GCF_005886985.1 Pseudoalteromonas sp. S3178
AGAGGAAATTGAACCTAAATTACCTATTGCGACCCCGCAGCTTCCACCAAGACCGAACCGGGTATCAGATTTAGCTGAATTTAAAGCAAACTCTTCATACAGTATCAAAGTAGCCGCCGGTGAAGCGCAAGCTCAACAGCAGCTACAACAATACTTCCAAACGGATGTGGCTCTTACATACAAAGAAACCCGAAACGCCTTGTTCGGTGAGCATTTTTCCACTCGGTTTAGTCCAATACTTGCCTATGGCGCTATCAGTCCTAGACAGATCAAGCAAGCACTTACTCAATTTGAGCAGCAAAGAGGCGCAAATGAATCAACC
>NZ_PNCW01000338.1:0-323 GCF_005886985.1 Pseudoalteromonas sp. S3178
GAGCAATTTTCAGATCTGAACAAACAAGGCCATAGTATTTTGTTTGAAGACGACAAAGAACAACACAAAAACGCCAATGACCGAGATTAGTTTATTCGGGGCATTTATTATGGGCTTAGTAGGCAGTGGCCACTGCATTGTTATGTGCGGGGGGATTGCCTCTAGCTTGCAAATGGCCAATACAACTCTCAAACCCATCACTGTCGGATTACTTTACAATTTAGGGCGTGCATCAAGTTATATGATTGCTGGTGCATTAGTGGCGTCATTAGGCAATGCGTTTGCTAAACAAAATACGGGATTTGCACTGAGTTTAAAAATAT
>NZ_PNCW01000339.1:0-248 GCF_005886985.1 Pseudoalteromonas sp. S3178
AATGCTGAAAACCTAGCTGAAGAAGCCGCACAAATGGCTAAAAACCATGGTTTGCTGGCTTCGGTATTCGATATGGATGATATTTCTGTGTCGCAATTAAGTGAAGCTGAGCGACTACTAGTGATCACAAGTACCTATGGTGATGGTGAAATGCCCGATAACGCACAATTATTGTGGGATGAGATAAATGCCCAGTCGGCACCCTCATTTGAATCAACTTACTTTTCCGTTTTAGCCTTGGGTGACAC
>NZ_PNCW01000034.1:0-20665 GCF_005886985.1 Pseudoalteromonas sp. S3178
ATCTTGTCTGAACTAATACAACTTAACATTATGGATATTTGCATTTATTTTCCGCAGCAATTTTTATACTTTAAATTAGAGCCACATAAACAAGGTTCATTTCGTCCTAATTTAGTGGCTTTAGTAAAAGGCTTTTGCGGTTCTACTTTTACTTTGTCACCTTTAATTTCGTCTAGTAAACCAGAAAATAGTTCTCTTATTTTTAAGTACTTTTCATCAAGGTACAAAGCTGCATCTAAGTTACCAGTAGCAATTGCTTGGCATAAGTAATTTTGAGCTAGTTCGTCATCTTTTTTAACTAACTCACCTTTGTAATAGATTTTACCTAATTCAAACATTGATTTATTACAGCCTAGCCTTACTGCTTTTTTAAAACTCTCAACTGCTTTATTACCATTAATTGAGCTAGCTTTAGCTGAAGAATATAAAACACCTAACCTCTGATATAGAAAAACAGTATGCTCAGCCTTTTTGTGGTTAAGGTATTTATGTGCTTTTTTATAGTCTTCACCTAAGTAATAGCACCAACCTAAATAAGCGTAAGCAGCGTAAAAGCCTCTTTTTGCTAATGCGTTTAATAATATTGTTACCTCAGTAATATGTAGGTTATCTACTTTATCGTTGAAACATAAAAGAGCATATTTAAACAGAATTTGATGGCTTTGCTGAGCAATACTAATTTGTTTATCATCAGCGCTAATAACATCAGTTATTGTTTTTTTTGAGCAAAGTTGAAAAGCACTTTTATAAGACTCAGCTGCAAAAGAATACATAGTCTGTGCGCGCGCAATAAAAGATTTTTCATCTAAATCTTCACTTTCAAAAACTTCTCCCATTTTTTCGTAAAAATCACCTAATCTTAAATACTCTTTATAGTCACAAGAGATTAAACAGTTAAACCACAAGTCTTTATGTTCTTGGCCTCCCACATCTATTAACTCGTATTTAGGTATGCGCTCGCCAAGTTCTAAGCTCAAGTAAGCACTTTCCAGTAAATCTAAGATTTTTGTTCTTGAGGCTAGCGCCTTACCCTGCAAGCTCTCGTTACTCAACTCCTTATTATGAACGCCATCGTTTGTTAACTCTCTAACAGCATGAAATAGCTCTCTATCAGCTCCATGAATTGCGCTGATATCTGCAAGTTCATTTATTTGCTCCCATAAGTTTTTATTAGTAAATTCATAACTATGGTGTTGCGCATATAGTAAGCATAAGGTCTCTAGTATTTTACGAAATTTAAACAAACTAACATCAGGGCTTACATTCATCAGTAATAGTGCATTTTTGTAATCTGACGCAATGGACTCTTTAAACAATGCTGCGAATTGTTCATCATTATTTATAGTGCTCATGCTGAAGCTCCCTGTTTATACGCGGCGTTATTTTTAAGCTGATACTCGCTATTACTAATGAGGCTAACTGTATTATCCTTTTTATATCGGCTAGTAAACGTCTCCCAGTTTATTTCACAGACTTCTAATGCTTGCTTCACACCTACATCTAAAATTAAATCACCATAAACATATCCATTTTGAGTTGCGCTATTTTGATAAAAGCGTCCTTGAGGGTTAATCATTAAATAAGAATTTGTCATTGCTTCGTTGTCTTCAGCCACCATGACTTCTTTTAATGAAGCGTGGCGTTTTACAAACCCAGAAAATTGCTCATCAGAAACTAATAAGTTGCTATTTAGTACAGGCAGCACCTGAAACACCTTCCATTTTTCGGGTTTTATGTCTGCTATTAGCTGCTCGAATGATTCTTGGTAATTAAGGCTATTAACAACGGTGTTTAACTTTATTGTAATGGATGGATTAACGCTACGAATCTGTGTAACTGCTTTAATTAAATCGTGGCTTCCAAAAGACTTACCTTTACGATCTATTCGGCCAATATCTTTACGTGCAGTTGAAAATTGGCTATCAAAACTGATCCCAATCATTGAAAACATGGCACCATAGTTATCTATAAAAGAGTCTGTTAGATAGTGGCCATTAGTAATTAGCGATAAATTAAAGCCTAGCAACTTTGTTTTTATGATTAACTTTTCAAAACGTTTTTTAAGTATTAAGGGCTCCCCACCTGCAAAATTAATACGTACACTTTTGTAAGGGAAAACTGCTTTTACTTGGTTGGTATTATCGTCAAAAAAGTAATTGGCTAATTTTTCAAGCATTAACTCTGCATCTTGGCCATTAGCTTGTATTTCGTTGGGACGATCCCACTTTGCATAGCAAAATTTGCATGAGTAGTTACATACTTCTGTAACGTGATAATTAATGACTAATTCATCAATAGACTTATTCATGCGAACCTCCTAACACAAGGTTCAATAACGTTGTTTTAATAGCTGAATCAGCTAACGAAAGTTCATTGGTTTCATTGAGTAATGAAAAAAGAATTAAATGATGCATTATACTCTCCTAATATCACCGCGGAGTGCGGTGACTTCAGGAGCAAGTATCAAACTGTGAAATTCACAAAAAAGGGAAGACTGTAAATATTTTAATATTTATTTAGTAATAAACTATATTCTTCGTATTCTGCTTTTTTAGTGTTGTACAGAGTTACTAGCCATTGGCCATGTTCGCTAATAAACGCATCTGGGTTTTTAGTAATTAGTTTACCTAGAACACCAAACTCGCCTTCGATCACAGCCTTAAGAGCTAAATCATATGGGCTCGGTTGCGTATCAAATTCAATAGAATTAGCAATCATCTCCAATGAACTATATTGACCTTCATTAAATGGATATGGGATTTCATCTTGTGACCAATCTATATTTTCATCTGATAGAAAAAGCCTTAAATCACCAATACGCTTATCAAGTGCTTGAAATAGTAATTTTTTAGCCTTCCACTCCTTGGCAAATTGATCAAAACTTTCAGTGTTGATTTTTTCGCCATTGAGCCAATTTACAACTAATTTTTTATCTTCAAACAACGTATCTAGAATAACCAGGTTGCGAATAAATACATGATTACCCGCCTTAATTGGCTTAGGCACATAATCGACTGACTCAGATTTTATATCCACCTCATCAAGTAGTTTTGCTTTGAGGTTTTTATCTTTAACGTAATAATTTAAACGACTTCTCAACCGCTCTGGTAGCAAGTTGCGGTCAATTCCTAAAGCTTGACAGGCAACCGCTGCAATACTTTTATTTTTACCAGCCATACTGCTCACCATAACAACCAAGGAGTTGCTCTACTTTATGAACAGTTAAAGCCCCTCTAGCAATGTATGCGTAATCAATTCTGTTTGTCTCGACGCCGCACTGTTTCGCTACTCTGTAAATTGCACCAACACACCTGCCTGACAGATGAGCCTCTTTGAGAGATGTACTTAAAGAGCTGAGCAGTGATTCCTTTTGTTCTAAAAACTCTGAGCAAGATTCTTTCCACTCAATACCTTCCATATTATATGAATAGTAACCAGTGCACTGCCCCGCTAAGTGCGCTTCAGTCACAGAAGTTGAAAGCTTTTCTAATAGTGAGCGTTGTTGCTCTTTTTTTTCTTTACACGCAAGGTCTATATCAACGTTTGCTAAACTGCTGGTACTGAAAAGAGTGAATACAACTAATATAAACCCTTTAAACATTAGCTGTACCTACTTTTGTTAAGTCTTTTTCAACTACTTGCTTTAATGGTTTTTCGTCAGGTTTAAAATTGATTAGGCATATAATAAATAAGGTAATTATTATGGCGTCATCAATCCAATAAGCGTTATATTTGCTCACAATAAGAAAAGGAATAATGCCTAGTAGGCTTACTTTCATTAATATGTTTAGTGAATGAATACCTAGTAAGCTGATACTAAAACGGAATGGAGTGATAGCTGATTTTTTATACTTCCCAATTAAATTGCCAGCTGCTTTAATATTTACAATCCAAAACCAGCCTACTAGTAACTTAACGAACAAATTATCCTGAGTTTTAACTAACACTAATAAGCTAATGACCCCAAGCACTAAAATAACTATTAGCGTGATTAAGAAGTGAAATAAAGAATGAGCCCAAATGCTAGGTTTTGATAACTGCTCTACTTGTTTAGTTCTTGAGAAAAAGTAAAACTTTGCTGAGTTTCTAATTAAATCAGGCTTTTTTAGCTGAGATAAATATTCAAAGGCAATCATATGTTTGGCTTTATATGTTGCAAAGCCATTGTCTGATAACTGAAAATCTTCATTTTCGTCTAGTAATGTATTTTTTTTATCTAGATACGCTATTGCATCTAGAGCAGTAGTTACTTCCTCATCACTTTTATGGAGCTCTTTAGGTACTTCAAACCTGGTGTCTTTTTTTAGTGATGCAAGGTTTACCCGCCATTGCTGTATTAATTGATTCTGGGATAGGTGGTTATCTTGAGTTTCTGCCTCTACTTTTTCATTAGTATCGGTGGTGTTCGAATGCTCGTTATTACTTTCCATACTTCTTTTAATATCCTTATACAAATAACTAAATTGAAGCTTTTTATACTATTAAAACTAAAGCTCTTATATTTTTATACTTATGAACAGAGTGACGGTTAGACACTTTAATCCATGAAAAATCGCTTTCTAAGGTGAATTCAACATGAATAACCTAATGATACCGCAAAGATTAAAACTTTATAAAACTTAATTTTCAAAAATCGGTGAAGGTTTCTTAATTAATAAATTTTGGTTCACAAAAGACTAATTGTAAGAAAGTTACTTTTAATCTAATTCAATCAAAAAGGGGCTTCTTTTAAGAAGCCCCTTTGGTCTCATACAAACAAAATCTATTTTTTCAATTCAACCATATTAATCAAAAGGTCATTAAAAATGTCACCTTCTTTTGTTGCGCTTATAATATCGCCATTTGGCGATAACAACCCTAACGTCAATGCTTCATTACGCTTGAACATAGCTAATGCAACATAATCATCAACTCGAAGCGCAGATATATGGTTACTAGCGTATTCGTCAACAAAGTAGAGTGTGTCTTTGTTTGCTTCAAAGCTAGGAAGCAGACTTACATTTTCAAGATACTGTAGGCGAGTTTCAACCATTTCACCGCTTGCATACTCCACTGACATTTTGTTTTCAAAATCCACCATATAAGCAGCATAATCATAATCGCCAGCGCTATTTTGAGCTAAACCAGAGTAAACAGAGCGGTACCAATCTCGGGCACGCAAACCCATAAACTCATTTGCTTTTGCTGTGTAATTATCAATCCACACATAACCATTTGAAACATACTTATCGTTACCTATATCAGTGAAAGCTCGAAAAATAAGCGCTGAACCTTTATCTGATTCGTGACCATAAACAAATCTGTATTTTTGGTGACCAACAGCAATCATTTCAGTATGCGAAGTATATCTATCCACACATTCTTGCTCGGCATCAGCTGCTATAACAGACTCCGAACTAATAACATCATCAACAAAACAGAAAGCATTACCTACACCTTCTTTGATTGTTAGCTTACCGTAAGTAGCTTCTGCGTGGTCACCACCTTCAAGGCGTGCAAATGAATAGATATTCCAATCACCCACTAGCACTTCATCTGAAAGCGTCTGAATGAACGGCCCATTACCACTGCCATCATCAACACTTGGCACAGAAAGATACATTTGGCCATTATCATCCAACTCGAACGAAAGATCTGCAGGACTAACACCCGACTCTAAAGTTGAATACACATAATCAGCCACTAATGAAACGCTCTGTGGTACACCCGAAAGAGACTCACCCTCTTGCAACAACTTAACCGCATAATCAGACGCAAGACCCACCAAGATAGCTTGAGGGCTACCTGATTCCAGAAGAGTTGTGTAGTCCCCTGAAACCATATTTAAATCAACAAACCACATGTCGGCAATTGACTGCATTGAATAACCAGAATCAACAGACATTGTCGTTACAGCGCTAACGTTAGCTGAACCTGCCGCTGCATAGAGTGTGTAAGCGTCATCAATAAAGCTACCAGTATTAATATCAACCGTTTGCTCAGGCACTGTGTCTATGATAATTGCTGTATCCGTGTAGTCACCCGATACTGTATAAGCGCCAGAAGTAGATGTTAAACCTAAAAACTCCGACTCTTCACATACTAAGTTTTGATTTACATCAGCACATACACGAGCGCCATTTAATGGGACCACGGTACCAATAACAAAATCCGCATTTGTAACTGTGCCTGTTGATGCGTCACCAACTGAATCTTTCACTGGTGCCGAAGATTCTGAACCACCGCCACCACACGCTGCAAGTAAACTACAAAGAGATAGAGCAATTAATTTTTTCATTTTGTTTATTCCAATATTTTTTAAGGCAAGTAGGAAGTTGAGATAGAAACTTAAAGTATTGATTTTTATTTTTAAGCACACTTGTCTAAGCACGCTTTTTAAACGGCTTAAAATAACTCAGCTATTAGCAACACTTATAAGATGCTCGAGTAAAACGCCCATCAGCTTTTTATCATATTGTGATGTACCGTCAGGGCTTACAGAAACAGGATGACTTAAACGATATTCAACTTTTGACTTACCGCGGTATAAAAAAATATCTAAGTCGACAAACGCAACTGTACCACCTGAATTAAATGTAAAACGATTCTTGTAGACTCGCTTATTTGATTTGTTTTCATTAGGTCGCTGCTTTAATTTTCTCTCAAAACTTGTTTGAACAGATGCAGGGTCAAACTCAACATCAAATGAGCCACTTGAATAAACATATTTATCAATATCTTTACCCGGTTTATCCATCACATTATCGAGTAACTCTTGAAGTGTTTTGTCGCTTATTGGGGAAGATATTGGAATAAACAATGCGTCAGAAGCATCTTCTGCAGTTGCAGTCACTGCAGGTAAAAGGTTAACTTTAAAAGATTCTGTTGTTTCTTCAATTTGGTAAGGAAATGCAGTGTGAACTTTTGAAAGGTAAGTACTACCTGTGCGAAATTTATCCCCGCGAAAGTAGGTAATCTTCACTTCAGAATCAGTTAGAAAAACTTTTTTACCCCATATTAATTTTATGTCTGCCGTTTGCCATTTACCGCATTCGATATCGCATTGCGTATATCCAGTATGTGCTGAAACATGCTCCCTTAAAGCATTTCCCACAGTCCCCAAAGTAACAACATCACTTGCAACGCCTGAGAGTTTTTTATATTCAAATGTTTTATTTTTAGCCGTTTGACTTAACGGGATATTCCTAATATCGGGAGTAGACTTACAACCCGAAACAAAAGACAAAATAACAGCGGTTATAGCAAGTTTTTTCAAGCTCATTATTTATAATTCCTTTTTCTTCAATGTTTTAATTAAATACGAGTCTATAACCCCAAATACAGTGGGTTTTAAAGCTCATTTTTTCGGACAAGAAATATCTATGATCTTTATAAAAAAAGGTAGTGAATAAATATAAAACAGTGTGATTTAGTGTGAAATACTATAATTATTAAATAGTTATAAATATCATGTAGATTGTTGAAATAATCAAAACAAATGGTTAAACTCCCCGAAAAAATAATAAAGCTCTCCCTGTGAACTATAAAATCAATGACTTTTTAATCTCACCAGATATTAATTCAGCATCAAAAAACAACAAAAAACTTGAACTGTCCTCCCAAGAAATAATTGCACTTAAACTGTTTTTTTCGTCCGATGATGGTTTTGTTGATACACAAACTCTTGAATCAGAAATTTGGGGGGAGCGCATTGTAACTAAAAACTCACTTCGTAAGCTGATAAGTGATCTACGGTTAAAATTTGGTGATAGTGAGTCATTTAAAAACATAAGAGGTAGAGGCTACAAACTCAAATTTGAATCGATTGCACCCGCAACGGTTAATCACAAAAAAGTAAAGAATTATAAGTACTTGTTCACTTTGCTATTTATTATTTTGATATGTATTGTGGCAATTTTATCTTATAGCTACAAAGGGAAGATTGAAGCGCTACCGAAGGTTTCTACCCAAACAGTTTTTGAATCTAAAGATTATATTTTGGACTACGCAACTTATAACAATTCGCTATTTGTTACTGCGCGAGACAAAAACACATCAAAGTTATACAAAGTTTTAAATCGTCAAAACACAGTGTTAATGTCGGAGAATTATTCTGGTGCTTATCGCGGCTTAGAAATTCATACAAGTGGCCGCACAATAATGCATGTAGTTGAAGATTCAAAATGTAAAATTAAAGTTTTTCAGAGGCCTGTCGAAGACCAAATAGATGAGATCCCCTGTAACAGGCAAAATGCATTCCCCTCTTTTGATTGGATAGATGAAAATAGGTTTTACATTACTTTTAACGTTGATCCGAGTTCATCAATTAAACCTTTTGTATATGACCTGAAAACTAAGCGATTAGAAGAAGTTTTTAGCATCAACTTTGAGTCAGAGAATAATAAAAACTTTATTGACGCATACATAAAAGGTCACAATGATGGCGTATTTTCATTAAGAGAGAATCATTTAGATGAGATGTCATTAACTTACTTTGAGGGTAATAATAGAAAAACATTTTATAAGTTTAGATCTAAACCTTATTCAATTGCCGTTGCAGAGCAAAACCTATTCTTTGTGGGTAATAATAATGAGCTATTTATGTTGCCGTTATCAGACGACATATTATCTCAAGATATAAATTTATCACTTTTGATGGCACCGCAAGCTACTAAAATTGATGACCCTTTAATCCTTGAAGAACAGCTCTATTTATCTTTAGGTAACATTGCAAAAGAAGTTATATATAGTTCATCAGGGAATTTTACTTATAGCTTAGAAAATGGTGTCAGAGACTTCACCTATACTGATAAGGTGCTTACAGTTTTAGCATTAACTAACAGTGGTTACGCAATAGAACAACTTAAAGATGGGCTTGTTTTTAATTCTATTTACTTCGATTCAAACCTGAGCCTTAGGCATATAGCTTTTTTTAAAAACGAAATATTCTTGGCAGGTGCTGATGGTGTCTATAAGTTAGTTAAAAATAAGTTGACCCAAGTTAGCAATATAAAAACTATTCAGCTCGTGTCTAACGGTAAATGTATGATTGCAGAAGGTGAAGGCATTCATTTATTTGACCAAAACACAGACACTTTCATAAAAATAGTGGAGCAAGGTGAAAGAGCATTTCAAAGTGAACAAGGGTGTTTATTTGTAGATACTCTTACAGGGAATATTGTTAATGAAAGTCGTGAAATAATAAGTAAGCAAACAAAGAAAAGACTACTAATTGAGCACAAAGGAAAAATTGCACACCGCTACAATGTTAAAGAACAAACACATATTGTGGATATCAATACCGGTAGAGTGATAGAAAAAACAAAATCACGCGCCAGATATACAAAGCTGATTTCCTATGAGGATGATATCCTATATTTAGGTGAAGCTGATGTTAATACATCTATTTTGAGGTTGAAATTAGATTAAGAGCGTATCAGCTATAATCACCCTGAACTTTTTAGCTAGGGTATTTAATTTCCATTGAGTAAGTAAGCGCATTGAAATTTGATGAATCGATAGTATGCAAAATTTCATTTTTCATACTATCGAACGTAAAAAAAGCGCCTTGATAAAGTCAGGGCGCTTTGTGTTTAGGACAAATAAACAAGGGTTATACAAATTTAAATAAGCAAATATTTGAGCATGATTTTCATGCTTGGGTTATTGCTTTGGCAATATTGCTCATAGTTAATTATGCCAATAGCCATTTTAGTGCAAAACAAACTTAGAGCGATAAACCAAGCGAAATTTTTAGTTGATTGGTACTGTAAAAACAGTAACCCTGAGCCACTCAATGCGATAATCGAATAGGCAGCTTCTATTCGGTATTGGCTAAAAGCTTTTAAAATTTTGGGCATTAAAAGCCGTCATCGAACGGGTCAAAAACATCAAAACAGTCATCATTGTTTGAATCACTTATAGACTCTTCAATCTCATAAACAGTCATGACCCTATCAGGTTGGCCTACCACATTGCCACCAACATCTACGATATTAGCGCTCGCATTTGTGATAGGTAATCCTGTTGTTGGATTAATAGCAATATCATTAGCGTCATCTTTCATTTTTTAAACCTTCTTAATTATTAATTTATGCTTTCAAATTTAATAATTTCGTGATAAAAATCAAACTCGTTTGACTGCGCAGCTCAGCAACAAACAGTTTGAATTAAGTAATTAACCTTTCCCTTATTCCACCTAATTTTATTAAGTAAGAACCCTTTATTCTTTTCTAAAAAACACATTATTAAGTTTATTTTGAAGGCGATTTCTGTCTGCAAGACGCTCTTAAAACGCATTTTTCGGTACGAAAAACTGCAAAAAGGCGCCTCAGAATGAGGCCAACAAGCGCGTAATGTGTTGTAGGCGAAGCCGTAGACACATGGAGACAGCGCGAATGTACAGGCTGGTCTGTACTAACCGCGATAGTGTTTCGCATCAGCGAAATTCGATTAAAATTTTGCAAAAATTGATATCGAACCATCTATTTTCGTAGAAAATTACAGCAGATGAAAAATGCAAATTATGGGGCACCCATTGCATTGTCAGGCGCGGCAGTATGGCGGTTAGTACAGAGCGTAGCTCGGTGCATTCGCGCAGGGTCTAAAACGCTAGTGCGTAGCGCGTTGAGTCAGCTCGTTGCGGAGCAACAACAAGAGCTGGCGGGCGTTTTAGGCCCTATGGTTGAGTAGCGCAGCGACGAGGCCATCCGCTGAAAGCGGCTTTTGTTGCGATTATTATCGCGACAATGATTCCGTGCATGCTGTCAAAGCATCTCGGAATGAAAAACGGCAATATAATTATAAAAAGATGATAATTTTTGTGTTGCGGTACTAGTTAATTTTAATAATTAACTCACCAAAAGGATTTTGTGAATTGACTCAGCAACCATCAAAAAATTTAGAATCAAACAACACTCTTCATACTCACTACCCCCGCTATTTTGATATTGATATGCGGTATTGTGCAGGCGCAAATAACCATCAAAAAGGGGTTAACAGGACCAAGCTCTCGGTTCTTATTGCAATTCGATTTTCTATTGTTACACCAGGGATTATTCGTTGGTTATATGGCATCAATCATCGGTTAGCATTAGAGCATTTAAACCGGCTAGAAAAAGATGGTTTTTTGCGTGTGGTAAAAACACATCGAAGCCCAGATGGTCGTGTCTATGTTCCTACCTATACTGCTGCCAAATTTGCCGAGGAGTTAATGGGCATCGACGTGTATTTTAGGAGTAATAAAAACCCTGCTCTGCAGTTCAACCAAAATAATGTAGCACACAACCTTATAAACGCATTTGTAATGTTGCGCGGTATACACAATTATCACAGTGATGAAACATATGCGCCAATGTGGAGTGGATTCATTACCGAGCCTGAATTTCAACGAATTAACAGCCTATCCGCCGCAAGAACTGTGGATGGCGCTGTGCAACTTCCTGATGGCTCAATAGCCGCTATTGAGGTGGAGCACTCTTTTAAAAATAAAACGGCACGACAAGTCATTTTACTAAAATATTTGGCCTCGTTAAGAAATCGCGATTACAGTAAGATTTTTTTATTCTCTCAGTCGGTCAAAATTTTTGATGACATTAAACGACTCCACGAACAGTTATTTGAGGAGATGCCACAGCGTTTTGATAAAAAAACACGAGCACCACTTCTCAGTGAGAGCGATGCTGAGCTGCTGCGTGCCTCAATAATATACCGAACTAAATTGTGCTCTGAAATTGAAAAAATGTTTTACTCGTAATGCAGTAGTATAAACATTAAGGCGTTATGTTTTTTTGTTCAATTGTTTAGAGTAATACGACTTAGCTTTATCGTCACCGATGATTTTTGCATACGTTATACAGCGCCTTATATCGGCTTTTGCCAATCTAAAAGCGGGGTTTTCGTTTTGGTTTGATAGCTCATAGCCTCCTAATCGATTGAGGTTTACCCGAGCCCATACCCTCTCTTCATGCGAGCCCTTTTTTACCTTCGGCCGACGAGCTAACCTCAGCCTAGCTATATGCTGACCGTCGGATTGAGGGATGTATGAAAACTCGATGGCGGTGATACAGTTGCCAATTTTTTGTGGCTTAAACGTTACGCGTATGTCTGTGTGGGCATTGATTTTATCAATAGCAGGTAACAATACACGCGACTTAAAATCCCGCCATGCTCCATATGATTCGGATAAAAATAATTTCTGTTTCATCTCTGGTAATTGAAAACTCACAACTACAGAGCCCCGTCGTTTGTAATTTTTATAATTTCGCACCTCGTTTAGGAGTGCGTACAATCGAAATGATGCCAAACTGTTTAATTTTACTGTGTTATGAAAAAATAACCTTGTGAAATTACCCTCTATATTAAAAATATACGGCTCGATGGCTTCTGAAAACTCCAGTGTAATAAACGACCCTTGGTTTTTCAGCTTTTCGTATGTGGCATTGCTCACCCAAGGGATTGAAAACGCTTCACCACTATCATCTAAAATAGTGACAGATTTATCTCTTAGTGACTCTGCGGCAGAACTCAGCTGCTCATAAACGCTGTGCTTACTCAGACCGAAACACTTGGCATATTCCGTTGGATAAATCAGAATTTTTCCTGGGTTAGACTTTTTGGAATTAATTTTAGACAACGCTAGATTTATTAATCGCTGCTCATTAATCTCTAGCGAATATCCCGCATGTAATAGCATATTGGCGAAAACAATTTTTGGAGAATTTTTACTGCTCATCTCTCTACCTCATTTTTAATTGATGGTGTTATGCTAAACGCGGCTCAACCAATAAAAGAAATTTCGGTAAGTTTTTTGGTTAATAAAATTTTTATTTATTCACGGTAAAGTGCCCCCCTAAACCGTATAAATTGCCTACTCATTTCGTATAAAGTGCCACAAAAAACATATAAATTGCCCACCAAAACAGTGAATATTTTATTTAGTTTCAATAAGATAACCCCCTCTAAAAGTATTAAAATAGAAAAATAAAAATAAAGACACATTTGCCATTTTTTATAAATTTATTTCTGACGGTTAAAAAATAAATTAATTATTTTTTATTTTTTTTACCTCACCACTATCATTTGTAATGAAACTACTGAGAGAACTGACTGACTTACTGAAATACGCAAAAGGGAGGTAGACATAAACCTACCTCCCTTTTGCATTTGACCTATGCCTTGCCAAACATGATTACAATGACTGCGCTTTTGAGCCACCGTAACGAAATCCTGTATTTGCGCAGGACCTCCTCCCAGGTTTGATACTCAGTAACTGAGTAAAATGCCCTATTAAACGCTATTGCAGTTAGGGCAGCGAATCAGCAAATAATGATTCACGGCATATTTTGGGAGATATGATTAGGCTAATATTTTGATTTTGAAAATAACTATTATGACCTCAGTTTCAATCGCTAATTATTTCAATTAGTCCCTAGGAATAAACATCATCCTCGAAGTCACACGGCAGCTTCACACGCTCTATTGGGTCGCTAATCAGAGCGTGCATCAACTCATAAGTAAACTTTCGCATAGCATACTGGTTGAGCGCTTTATTCGCTGTAATTTCAGAGCCAATTACCTCCCAAAGCTCACCAAAATTCGCATTATCACTGCGTAATTCTAATAAGTTTATCTGATGGTCATTCGTGGTAATTACTCGGCTAAATGTTTGTAATAAATTTAAAAAATCCAATGTTGATACGTATGCATGTTTCATGTGTTCACTATCCTTGTGTGGTTTGTTATCAAAATCGATAACTCATTATTAGGTAATAATCAGGCATGGGTATTTAAATCGGTTTACGAAAAAAATATCATAAAAAAAGCGAACAAATGTTCGCTTAGGGGGGGTTATGCATTGTCGATAATATCGACCCAATCACTCTCTGCTGCTGCAAAAAATGTAGTTGGCGTTTGCATAAATATTTGCTGAAACTCCTCAGAGAAAAACTCACAAAACTGCGTTATTTGCTCTATGTAGATAAGTAAAAAAAGCGTCATGTCTTGTCCTTCTAAATATCTATTCTCAAAACTCGGATTTTTTTCCAACATACTATTTGAAATACTAATTCCAAGTACATTTCCAACGCTATCTCTATGTAAATAGATGTAATTATTGAAATTTAACTCCAAACTTTGTTCGTCAACTACATCTGCTAGCAATAAAATTGTAGAGCAGTCATCCCAAGGCGATTTACTGGCTCGAACATATTGGCGAATAAATTGAGATTTAGTGTTTTTTTTCATGATTTGTCCTCGTTAATTGTCCTGAAATTAACTAGGGCCAAGGGTGGGTAAAATGAAGAGTTGCGTTTTTGTTGGCTAAATTTGCAAAAATAATAAAAATCATTAAGGTTAATATGACTCTACAACCTCGAGAATGAACAATATGACTGATTTTATTTGGCTAATACCAGCGATAGTACTGACACTAATTTTGATAAAACATGTTCTCACACACAATAAAAAAAGTTAAATAGGATACATATAACCCCCTATTCAATCGTAAAAAACAATATTGCTTTTTTGGTAGGTGGCTAAATTAACTATGCCACTACATAAATACTCAACTCAATAATAAGCTTTTACCCGTACCCTCCCGCATCTTCTCAGAGTTATATTTTAAACCATACACACTCTAATCAAGGTCAAATCACACACTATAGCTCTTAGAAACGCCGAAAAATTTAATAGCATCGATAAAAAATCAAAATATTTTCAAAACATACAAGATATTGATTTTAAATGGATTATTCTTTTATTTTTATTGTTTTTTAATTTTTATTAAGTTTTTACTGCTTCAACTACTTAAAAAAAAATTTCAAATGTCGATATGTAGATAGAAAGGTTGAGAATTTTTTAAAAAATCAAATACATTTCTAGGAAATTTAAATGATAGACGTAGTACTAATCAGCAAATATTGCGAAGAGTCAGGTGAAAGTAAAAAAGCCGTAGAATCTCGAATCCAGAGAGGTGCGTGGATAGAAGGCAAACATTTTTATAAAGTTGAAGGCGTTAGAGAACGTTGGGTTGATCTAAATAGTGTAACTGAATGGGTTAAGAATCAAGGGGGGGTGATTTAGTTACTAAAGGATTTTGGGCTGAACTTCGCAGCAAAGAATCCTTAAAATACAGTATTTTATGGATAAAATATATAAGATTAAAATATTAAAGTGATAACTCTAAAATGCTATTAAAAACTCAAAAAATTAAGCCCCCCTCGGGCGTGGTAATTCGTTACAACTCAAAAGGTGAAGCAACATCATTCCAACTCACCTTCACCTACAAAGGTGTTTTATGTAGAGAAAAAGTACCATTCATACCTAATAAGCAAGGCCTAAAATCTGCAGGATTTTTTTTGGGCCAAATTAAAAATGAAATAGCGCATGACACTTTTGATTATGCCAAACATTTTCCAAAATCTAACAAAGTAAAGCTATTTACAACTATCCCAAACGACGCAAAAGTTCTTGATTACATGAACCTATATATTGAAAGGGGGATAGAGAGAGGGTTAGAAAAATCAACGATTGCTGGGTACAAGAAAGCTAAAAACGGATTAAAACCATTATGGGACTGTAACATTTCCGAAGTAGAAAGCATTGATGTTGTAAAGCTAATCGAAAAATCAACTGTATCGAGAAAGACGCTATCAAACCGGATTTCATTTTTACGTTGTTGCCTAGCTCGAGCTGTGATCGATAAATTAATAAAATCAAACCCTGTTCAAAATATACGAATAGGGGAATATTTACCTAAAATAAATAACATAGATTCAAGAGGAGCACATAAAGATGTGTATCCATTCACACCACTAGAAAAAGCCAAGATCATAAACGGTTCATCTGGGACAACACGAGCAATTGTAAGCCTTGTATTCAACACAGGCATACGCTCTAGTGAGTGGGTTGCATTAAAAAAAGCTGACGTATGTTTAAAAACAAAACAGGTGTCAATTTACGAAGCTATTGTTGACGGTATAGTTAAGGCAACTAAAACAAAAGCCGGTCGAAGAAAAATTCCTATTTCAGAAGATGTTTGTGATCTATTAGCGATAGAAATGAAAAAACATGACTCTGAATACCTATTTTTAAATTCTCAGCAAAGGGTTTGGGATCAAGATTCGTTTAGAAAAAATAGATGGAAAAAATTACTCGACTCTTGCGGTGTAAAGTACCGTTATCCATATCAAATGAGACATACGTTTGCATCTCAGTTGATTTCTGAGGGAGTAAATCACTGGAAGGTATCGAAACTTATGGGGCACTCTTCACCTAATATACTCTATCAGCACTATGGTAGTTTTATCGATGAGTATGAAAGAGAGTTTAATGCTTAGTTAAATACAGTTGAAGGGGGTGGTGTGTGGGCTTGATACGCATTCTACTCAGCTAACCCACCCCTACTCTTAATTAGTGCTATTCAGACCAAGTAAAACTTCTGGAAAGTGCCAGCGGACACTCAAGCGTAACTCGTTTCTGCCCCTTTATGAGTTAACGTAAATACTCTATAGGTCGACTTTGAGCGAAGCAGTCAATCAAAAGTTTTGATGTCTGAAGTCAAGATTTGATCCTCGTTGGCTTTTTCAAAACTAATGGGCACGAGCTTTTGTAATAGTGGCAACACAAGCAAAGGCTCAGGGCGATTTTCAACACAAACAACGGCATTTGCACTACTCAGCGCTCTCATCAATGCGTTAACAGGGGTTATATCGTCTAAAGACTCAATAAAACAATTATCTTTCTCAAACTCACTAATATCGTCGAAATACCCATCAGGCGAAAAACAATATAACTCAAGCGGCTTAACTACCGCGTTATTGTTGTTTGATAGTTTTTTCCCTAACACAATGAGTGGTTGAGCTTTTTTATCCAATCCGAGCTTAAGCAAGAGCGTATTTATTAAATCCATGTACTTCACTGAATACTAAATTAAAATAGCGGCATATTTTTATCGAGCATTACTAGGTACATTAAAACAATAGCTATTTTGATGAATTACCAGCGATTGTGCTATGCACTATGAGTAAGTAATTTAATCCATTCATCTGCGTTTGACACAATGAATTGATATTTATTGCCATCTTTTAATACGACTTCAATTGCATCATGTGTATAAGGCAAAATACCCGCAACTTTACCATTGCACTTACTCACTTTTACAATTTCACGCCGTGAAAACGTATAAGGCCCTAACCCAAATTGTGAATTAAACGGCGCAAAATGAATATCAGTGTTGGTTAGCCAAAATTTGCCGTCGGCTTTGATTGCCCCTTGTTGAATCGTGGCGATTGTCGATTTGATTGTTATTGCATGCATAATAGTATCCCTTTATGTAGCTCTTAATGTGTCAGTTTTGCTGCTTTTAAGTCATTACCAAGTGACGACATTTAAGCTGACTGTATTATCTTTCTCTTGGTTTGCCTACCGTTAAGTAGTGCGTCCAACCAGGTGTTTTTAACTAATAATAAATAACTTATTTGACCTATAAGTAATGTAACAACCACACTAACTATAAACTTTACTAAAACTGGCAAATTAGTATTAATCAATGGCATCTGAATATAAATCAGCACTGGCACATGTATTAAATAAATCCAATATGATGCATTTGATATGCTGCGACTGAGCTTACTTTTGTGATTTAAAAAACGATGCCCAAGTAAAAACGTTATGGCGGTTAACAAAATAACACTCAGTCCTTGTGATAAAACATGCAATACATGTAGCTCTCCCGCTGCGGCAAAATAACCCGTAGTTGCGGCAGCAATCACTTCATCTAAGCTTGGTGCGGCTGGTAATAAAGAAAAATAACCAGTCAGTGATATTGCAGCACCTAAAGTAAGAGGCCATAAGTACTTATGATATGACGAAATGAGCTGTTGTTTTTTATAAAGCCCCACTCCTAAGCAATAAAAACTGCCGTAAAAACCATACGACCACAACTGTGGCGTGAGTTTATCGGGAGCAGGAAATGGAATAGATTGCCCCATCAAAGAAAGCGTTAACACGATGGGAAGTACAACCCACATAAATAAAGGGTGAACGCTAAGCCCATCGAATTTATTACCTAATAAGTTAGTTGTTTTCAACAACCAATGAATTAAGCAAAACTGACATAAATTCCACAAAAACCATAAGTGCATAGTGCTAACAACAGGCTCTTTAATGACTTGAAACACAACAAAAATTGGAGGTATTGGATTAGCTATATCAGCCCCAAAACTCAAGGCATGGTAGTAAGTAGCAAAGCTTAACGGTAAAATACAATAAAAGGCAGTAATATATGTTGACTGCGATGGCGTAAAAATCGCGCGTTGCTCGATTTAACTATTAATAACGCACTGCAAAACCCTGCAATAATAAAAAATAACGGCATCCGAAATAAGTGCAGCGTATGCGTAATAAAATCAAATAGGCCATGTGTGCTTGGGTCTGCCGTAAACCAAATATTACTAAAAAAAGGACTGTAGGCTAAAGCGGCATGAAATACAATGCCGAGCAATAGCGCGAGGCTGCGTAAATTATCAATGTAATGTAATCGACTGTCTTTATTCATTAATGTGCCCAACTAATTTTTATTAATAAAGCATAAATGAAGAGGCATAATGGCACTAGTCACAAAGCTCATAGCCCGAGCTATGACAGATGTCACTGTTTTTACATCGCGAGTTCTGCAATAATTGCTAAAAAAATATGGCTATAGTAATGGAATCAACTATACGACATACAACCGATTGGCATTTCTCAACATTGGCATCGTGGCTTGGGGTGACATCGGCGTGTGCCTATTATGCCAACTCAGAATTAGCGCTATATTTGCAAATCATAGTAAGTGGTTCCATTTTAGCTATTTTGCTGTATGTGTTAAAACAGCCTAACAAATTTGTTCACGGCGTAGCACTTGGCTATTTCCTGCTTATTTTGGTTATGATACAACTGAGTTCAACGTCCTTAGTTTTTATCCACCTAGTGATGTTTACCGCGGTTTTTAGTCCTCATTTTTCGCTTCCTAAAATACTGGCTTGCGTTGTGGCTGCCATGCTGGTGTATGGTTTAACGCATTATGCGCGCTGGGAAAATGGCATTCCTTGGATCACGTTTACAATTTGGTTTTTCTTTTGCTTGATGAATTGGTTTGTCAGTCGCCGGATTGTCGAAAGTTTAAATACACATTACCAATCCCGCCAAAACTACAAAGAGTTAAAAGCCACCCAACACATGATGGGAGTGATGCATGCAGCGCAAGAGCGACAAAATATATCACGCGAGCTCCATGACTCACTCGGCCATAAGCTTACCGCGCTCAGCATTAATTTAGATTTTGCTAAAAGAGCAGCAAATGAAGCCACCGTAGAAACCCTCTCTCTTTGTCACCAACTTAGCCAAGAAGTATTGGCTGAGGTGCGCGAAATCGTTTCCACTCAACGCAATGACAAAACGATACTTAAGCAAGCTCTTGAGGCCATTTGCGAACTAACACCTAATTTACACTGTGATCTCCAACTAAGTAAGGAGGCAGAGCAGCTCCCTCAAGGCTACGCCCTTTGTGTATTGCGCTTTACCCAAGAGATGATCAGCAACACCCTTAAACATACCCAAGCAAACCATTTTACTTTGCATGTAAATGTCACCCACGTTGGCGAACAGCTGCTGTTAGTTGCAAAAGCGTATCACAATCAACCAGAGACCCATTTACCAAAACAAGGGAACGGATTAGCAGGATTAAATGAGCGAATGGCACAATTTAGCGGTGAATTTTCACAACACCTTGAGCAAGAAACACTGATAAATACCATGACACTACCACTAAATTTAGAAGAAAAAAGCCATGATAAAGTGCCTACTAGTTGAAGATCAGACATTAGTTCGTTTAGGCCTCGCTAATTTACTTAACCTTGATAGCGCCATTATTATCGAAGCCCAAGCTGAAGATGGCTTGCAAGCGCTTACACTATTAGCTGAGCATAGTTTTGACATTGCTTTACTCGATATGAGAATGCCGAATTTAGATGGGCTCGGCGTGCTGCAAAAAATGCGTGAAAAAGGTGATAAAACCCCTGTGCTGATCATCACCACATTTGAAGATTGTGATGTATTAGTCAAAGCCCTTAATCTAGGTGCTCGTGGGTATGTGCTTAAAAACATTGAACTTGAAGAACTCATTAGCGCTATCAAGCAGGTCGTTGCAGGTGAGCGAGTATTGCAAAGTGCGGTTACTGATTTTTTACTCAAAAAGCAACTAAGCCCTCAGCTCAGCTTAACGGACAAAGAACAAACCGTATTGCAGTGTTTGTCTTTAGGTATGCCAAACAAAGTGATTGCCAAAAAATTAGATAACTCTGAGGGGACTATTCGTAATCATGTGTCACAAATTCTTGCCAAATTAGACGTAAAAGACCGCACTCAGGCCGTTATAAAAGCCATTAATCAAAACCTAATTTAACACGCGAACAAGACCAAATTACTATTTTTGATTAGGCTTAAGTGGTGCAATCAACATAAATAAGAGTAAATAAAACTAACTAATAAACAAACAGGCGACTATCCATACGAGATTTTCTTGGCGTTCCACTTTTTGTGACCTAGCAATGAGTATGATTGGCATCACCCAAACCTTGATTTCAGACATTAAAGATCTTCAGTCTGCTCATGGCACCGAACCGCACTGGACTTCCCAGCTTTCACT
>NZ_PNCW01000340.1:0-313 GCF_005886985.1 Pseudoalteromonas sp. S3178
GTTGACGAGTTGACTGTATGGCCCTCATTGAAACATCGCGGAGAAAATATACAGAATTTGACTTTGCGTCAATTTATTTTTTGTCTAATGCTAGTTTTGCCATGTGCTTATTTACTTGCTCTATCTCTTCAGCGGTCAATTCGGCGTAACGTCTAGGATAAGACCACCCGTACCCCCAACGAAATGGCGTAGGTAAATAAGGAAGCCCACCAAGTCGTACACCCGCTAACATCAAGGTTGCCACTTCTTCTTGACCTACCGCAGCAACACATTTTTGCAAGGCAATGTCGGCATTTTCGCGCTCTATAGCGGT
>NZ_PNCW01000341.1:0-248 GCF_005886985.1 Pseudoalteromonas sp. S3178
GAAGTATATGAGGTGGGTAAGTTCGATATCGTGCTAATGGATTTAAATATGCCTGTGATGGATGGCTTTGAAGCCACTGAGCGTTTGAGAGTGCTAGATCCGGCCGTGCCTATTTTGGTCGTGACCGCAAATACTAATGCGGAGGATTTGGATAAGGTCTACGCACTTGGCGCAACGGCTCATTTGTATAAGCCGTTGCACCCGGATGTGCTGCATAGCAAAGTGGCGCTATTACTGAATGAGTGTGG
>NZ_PNCW01000342.1:0-257 GCF_005886985.1 Pseudoalteromonas sp. S3178
ATGTTTTACGCGTACCTTATGCCGCTCAAAGCTCTCCTTACATGACTACACAGGCTTATCAAAAGTTGAAATGGAATGTTACTTTGCAAGACTCTAAGGGACATCCTGTACCTGGAGGACAGGCATTATTGTTCTTATGGCGTGATTATTATAACAGGACTACGTCCAACTTTGAGCTAACTCCCGCAGTGGCTGATGCTCAGGGAAAAATTTCTCAAGTCATTGACTTGGGACGTTGCGTGTCTGGAAATGGTGAG
>NZ_PNCW01000343.1:0-349 GCF_005886985.1 Pseudoalteromonas sp. S3178
AAAGAAGATACCTAACGTTTTCGCACCGGCACCAAATGCAGCCGTGATACGCGATGCCAAGCCATAACCTGTCGATGCACCAATTACTAATACATTTTTAGGACCATTTTCGATTTGGCCTTGTTGTTTTACGTATTCAATCTGTTCTTGAACGTGTGCAGCACAGCCTACTGGATGCGCATTCGTACAAATAAATCCGCGAATTTTTGGTTTGATGACCATAAGAGATCCTATCCATTGATTTGATACAAAATAAAAGTGAGATTGGTCTCACTTTATTAAAATTACTGCGTAGTGTACTGGAAGATATGTAAAACACACATCTGATCAGCTATCAAACTTAGAACCA
>NZ_PNCW01000344.1:0-367 GCF_005886985.1 Pseudoalteromonas sp. S3178
TAAGTTGACGGCAAACATAGTGAAGATAGTAGTTTTTGAAATCTCTGTAATGTGACTGGTGAAAATGGATGATAATAGTCATCACCTCTGACGGAGATAAGCGGCATGCTCTTCGACGTTTAATTTCACCATTTTCGAGCAATATACGCTGCCAGCTTGGGAAAAATAACTTTGAAAAATCATCGACATCACAGTACGTTTCAACTAACTTGTTCATGCTCGTTCCTTTTTGTTCTAATCACTCTTGGTCGAATGATCGGATCATAGAACGAGCATTTAGTTCCTTTAAATTAGTAATTTCTTATCCGAAGCTCAGGTTCTGTTAGGTTAATCCCTTCGAAAGTGACACCTAAGTAATCAGTTACAG
>NZ_PNCW01000345.1:0-265 GCF_005886985.1 Pseudoalteromonas sp. S3178
CATTAGAGGAATTGCAAAAGGATCTGGACGAATGGATGATTTATTACAATAATGACCGAACTCATCAAGGAAAAATGTGCTGTGGCAGAACGCCATTGGAAACATTATTAGATGGGAAATCGATTTGGGCTGAGAAGAATTTGAATGCAAAATTACATAAAAGTAATAAACCACGTTACGTGTCTAAAGCAGACAGAGCTAAGCAGGTCGACAATACCACGACACAAGACAGTACCTCTATTGAGCTGACTGAGTGATCACAGCC
>NZ_PNCW01000346.1:0-288 GCF_005886985.1 Pseudoalteromonas sp. S3178
TTGCACCGCTTTTTGGAAATCTGCATTTTCAGATAATGGATAAACACCAGGAAACTTAACTTGACCGTTTACTGCAAACAATTTTGCAGGTTCGCTAGGTGTTGCCTGCCTCTGTAGCTTAGCGACAATTGGCGCAAGTAGCTTTTGACGACTAAATACCGCATAGTCTTCTTCTTCTACTTCTTCAGGCTCTTGAAAAAGTGCATCAATACTTGTGATTAATTTAACTTCTTCCTCAAGTTCAAATAGTTCATCTTCTTTCAAACAAATATATTTTAAGAACTCATC
>NZ_PNCW01000347.1:0-293 GCF_005886985.1 Pseudoalteromonas sp. S3178
AAGAGTAAAAATAAAATGGCCCCAGTGGGGCCATTTTATTTAAATTATTTCTTTTTCTTAACTTTCGCGTTGGCGTTTTTCTTCGCTTTCATTTTTACTGGGTCTTTTTTCTTCTTAGGTGGTCGCGCTTCTTTATTTTGTGGCTCTAGCCCCTTAATAACACGTCGTTTTAAACCTAAGTCAATGTACCGTTCAATTTTTGCCAAAATAGCGACGTCATGTGCTTCGACAAATGAAATAGCGGTGCCTTTTTTACCTGCTCTGGCAGTACGACCAATACGGTGTACATAAAC
>NZ_PNCW01000348.1:0-371 GCF_005886985.1 Pseudoalteromonas sp. S3178
AACACTAACAGGTCACGCAGCGCGCGCCATGGGCCCTTACAGTGCCTATGTTGAGAATGGTCCTGCACGAGCTGCACAAGTATCTCGCAAGATTGCAGATATGGGCGACTTATGGGCTGACTGCGCGGAAGTATCGCGTAGCCGACGCGAAGACTATGACTTTGTAAAACCACGCACCCTTGCGGATGATGTGCTATCGAGTAACAACGCTCCATCGGCGGTTACCGCTCGTGGTCACCAATTCCCAATGGCATTTTTGGCAATTGTTGGTGGCTTAGACAAGCATGGTTGTAATGCTGAATTGCCAATTCCGTATGTACACATGGATATTGCAGGTAGCGGCGTTGAAGGTGGCGACTGGCAGCATGGCA
>NZ_PNCW01000349.1:0-364 GCF_005886985.1 Pseudoalteromonas sp. S3178
TTGTTGCAACCTCATCATACATGGACTACTTCAGCTTTAAACCATTCAAGTTGGGAGTCTTGGGTTAAAGACTACTATGATCAAGAAGATTTAAATAACCTGCAACTTGTGCGGTCAGCAATGGCAACTTTTACACCTATCGCCAAAAATAGCCAAGACATTAGACCTTTATTAACGCAAGGCGGTGCTTTTTCTTATGCCCAAGGCGGAATAGTCCTCAATTCACAAGATCATTACGATCGCCTAACAACCGCCAAACAAGTGATCCCCCATGCAATTGCCATGGTTGTTCACCTGCTTAATCACGCAATGGTTAGTCGCTAATGCGGGGGATATTCATTTTATTGGCAAGCCTTGTTAGCTT
>NZ_PNCW01000035.1:0-20481 GCF_005886985.1 Pseudoalteromonas sp. S3178
CTATCTGCGTTAAAAAATTCTCATTTACGACTGCATGGATGCAGAAGGTAGAGCAATGCAGGAGCAATTGCCGAGAACAACTAAATAGCGAATTTTTTGCCTTGCTATCAACACGTTTATCCATCCTCAAAATAGATCACTTAATTATGCGGTTTGGTATAAAAAAGCCTAGATGTGAGTCGTTCAAACTAAACTCTAAGAGCTTATTAGATTTATCGTAAAACAAAAAAAGCCCAGCAATGCTGGGCTTAAGGTCACTTTAGGAGTAGTGGTTTATTTAGTTAAATGACACCGTAATGATGTTAGAACATACATTTTCAGTAACACATAATTGGTAATCGTACGAAGGTAATGTAGCACCACGTACATAATCACGGTATCTGCCGTTATCTGACGTTGTATCTACTAGCTCACCGTTACGGTAAACGCTTAATGACTCAGCGCCTACACGATCCCAGCTTAGATCTACTCGCATAGTATCTAATCGAGACTTATTAGCACGTTTTAAAGTAAGTTCTAGCTCTACATCACTTACAACAACCGTTTGAGTTGATGTACTTGTGTTGCCTTCACTGTCTGTTACCGTTAGTTCTACATCGTAATTACCTGATGCCGCATACACATGCATAGGGTTTTGATCTGATGATGTTGCTCCATCGCCAAAGTTCCAGCTCCACTGCGTAATATCGTTATTTGAATCGGTGCTTGAATCAATAAAGTTAACAGTTAAACCTTGTGTTTCAGCCTCAAAGCTAGCACGTGGTGGTTGTGGGCTAACTTCGCCAATAGCACTCAGCGTTAATGACCAACCATTAATTGTGCCCGTATCTGCTGCGGCAGTGTCTTCTACTTGTAGTTTCCAATCACCTGTAGCAACTTCGCCATTAAACGATTCAGACGTAAAGCTTTTAACTATGTCGTCGTTAGAACCACCTACATTGCTTTGCAACGTTACTTGCGTACCCTGAGCAGATACTAACTTAACCACTAAGTCGCCAGAATAAGTATGCGAAATATCTACATCTGCAGTAGTACCAAATACAGTTAAGTCATCAGGTACATTAATTACTGACATTGCGCCTACTGGCGAGTTATCAGGAATATCAACACTTGTGCTACTGCTGTACGTAAAGTCGTTTAAGCCAACAGGTTGAATCATTAATTTAACTGATTGCTGCTTAACAATATCACCCGCTGTAGCGGTTACAGTAAGATCGTATTCGCCCCACTGAGTGTCAGTGTCGGTTTCAACGTTAAGTCTTACTTCATCACCAGGGCGTGCTGTACTAGCCGACAAATAAGCACTGCCTAATGTTGTTGATAATTCAAGCGTTACTTCTTCATCCCACTCAGCAATTGAGCCAATTGTAAACGTGTAGTTTGTAGCTTGCCCAGCTTCAACTTGCTGAGTAAGTGGATCGGCTGATATTTTAAATCCTGGCGTAGGATCTGCATCAATAAGCGCTTGGTTTACATTAAGACGCGTGCCTGCAACAGTTACACCTTGAAGTGCGGCATTTGCATCACCAGAGCTCATTAGTAAATCTTTAAGCTCTTGAGTGCTAAGCTCAGGATTAATTGACAATACTAACGCTGCAGCACCTGCTACATGTGGTGTTGCCATTGATGTACCTGAGTAAGACGCATAGCTCTCACCTGGTGTAGTAGATAAAATAGCACTACCCGGCGCACCCATATCAACGCTTGTTAAACCATAATGTGAGAACCATGAAATACCATCAGTTTGGTCTGTACTTGCAACTGATAATACACTTGCGTTTTCGTAGTTAGATGGGTAATGCGGGTTAACATCGTTATCGATAGTATCGTTACCAGCTGCGGCTACAAACAGTAAATCGGCTGCTTCGCTTGATGCAATTGCATCTGCTAGTGCTTGGCTGTAACCGCCACCGCCCCAGCTATTATTTAAAACGCGTAAGTTAACACCTGAGTTTTTAAGACCAACCATATAGTCAATACACTTAATAGCGTCTGATGTTGAACCATTACCCGCAGCATCTAAAAACTTACAACCAACAAGTGACACTTCATGGTTAACACCTACGACACCAATACCATTGCCGCCACTTGCGCCAATAGTACCTGAAACGTGGGTACCATGACCTTCGTCATCCATAGGGTCGCCACTGTCGGTAATCGCATTAATACCATGCACGTCATCAACAAAGCCGTTGCCGTCATTATCAATACCATCTCCTGGTATTTCACTGCTATTTACCCACATGTTGCTAGCTAAATCACTGTGGCTGTAATCAATACCCGTATCGATTACACCTACCACAACATCGCGGCTACCAGTCGAAATATCCCATGCTTCTACTGCATCAATATCAGCGTCTGCTGTACCACCCGTTTGGCCATCATTATTTAAGCCCCAAAGCTCATCAAAACGAGGATCATCTGGCGTTCGTGCAATGCTTACTTGGTAATCAGGCTCTACGTATTCAATTGCTTGGTGTGATTTTAGGCGAGCTATTGCTTCTTTAGTGCTCATACCCGAAATTTTAAACTTAGCTAAACGTCCAGAAAGTAAAGACTTGTAGTTATCATCAATCTCATCTGCGTTTACATCTGAAATTTTTGCTTTAACTAATGAACGCGCTTGTTTACGCATTTCTGCTGACGCATTTTTTTTGTATTTAACAATTACTGCATCACTACTTGCTACAACAGGTTGTTTAACACCAGCATCAGGAAGTTTTGCTGCAGCTAAACACGGTAGTAAAGCAAGAGTAATAATAGATAATTTTGTTTTCATTGTTCTATCCATAGTTTAATTAAGTTGGCTTAGTTTCTCTAAGCAAGTTTTTCACTATTTCGAGTACAGCGGATCACGTGGCATGTACTTAGAAAACAACCTAATTACTAATTAAACAAGCTAAAAAAATAAAATGGTTTAAAAACCATCTTTTTTGACCAGTTCAGTTTCTAAAAAAACACCAAACACAGTCATTTTGATGAAATTTAACATCTGAGCAATACCTAATATAGGGTCAGATATTTTTACTGGTTTTTATTCCAAAAATAGAAACAAACAAGGAATAACTCGTAAACCCATGATATTTAACATGTAATAAATTGGTAAAAAAAGATGATTTAAGTAATCGTATTTGAGGAATACAGTAATTGGGTACTTATTAATTAACAGCTACTAAACGTAAGTTAAAAATAATGACAATACGCTCACTAGCTATTATTAATTGTACGGTACGTTTTACTATTAAGAATTAAACAGGCGGATCACAAACATTATATCGGCACGGCATGCTGAAACAGCAAATACCTTTTAAAACTTATAACACCTAGGTATTTGATTTTAATATTCAAGGAGAATAATAATGAAGTTAAATAAATCACTTTTAAGCTGCGCAGTTGCTATTGCAATGGGTACCAGCTTTGCCTCATACGCTGATACGGATAATAAATCAGCTTCTAGCTCACAACTTAGCACCAAAATTACAACTGAAAGTGTTGAAAATACATTAACGTTGAGCCAAACATTATCTGAAAACAATGCATATCTTTATCAAGATGGCGACAGTAACACCATACTTGTTACGACAGTTGGTAACAATAATGATACTGAAGTTGTACAAAACCAGTTTGGTAATTATGCCCAAGTAATTACAACAGGTGACAACAACACACAAGTATACTCTCAAGATGGCGTTGCAAACGGCTTTATCTCTGAAGTAACTGGTAATAATAACATGTTGTTTGTTTCACAATTTGGCCAAGGCTTTTTTGTAAATAACGAAGCAATTAATATTGTAACAGGTGATGATAACCTGATTGATGTAGAGCAAGGCACTGGCGGTCACTGGTTCTACAACATGGATATGCAAGGTAATGCAAATGAAATCACATCTTTGCAAACTGGTGAATGGCATGAAGCAGAAATTACTATGCTTTCAGGCGATGAAAACACTCTTGATTTAGTTCAAGACGGCTACTGGAATACCTTCAAAGTAAGTAGCTTACAAGGTAACGACAACGAACTTGAAGTTGAACAAGACGGTGATCGTAACGCTGTAGCATTTAGTGCAATTTCTGGTGATGCAAATGAAATTGAAATTGAGCAAGATGGCTTAACTAATGCGGTAACATTTGCAGCTGTAATTGGCGACGACAACCAAATAGATTTAGATCAAGAAGGTTCATTAAATACAATTGAATCAAACTTATTTGAAGGCTCGAATAATGAAGTTTCAGCAACTCAAGTTGGCGCTGAAAACTTAATAACAGCCGATTTAATTGGTGACAACAACGAACTAACATCAATGCAAAACGGTGATTTGAACGAAGTTTACATGGGTGTAATTGGTTCAGACAATGAATTTTCATCAAGCCAAATGGGTGATTTAAACTCTATTCACTTAGCTAACTTTAACGGCACAGGTAACGATGTTGATTTAGTTCAATCTGGCGATGAAAATACAATGCTTGTGCAATCGTCTTACCCAGATGTGTCTTTAACGTCTAACGACAACGATATTGATATTTCGCAAAGTGGTTCTCAAAACGAAACAGTTGTAACGCTTGCTGGGATTCTTGATAGCAACAATAACCAAATTGACATTTCGCAAGATGGTACATTAAACCTAGTTGATATGATGGTTGAAGGTAATAACCACAGCATTGATATTTCACAAGAAGGTGAAGGTAACTGGGTAAGCGGCATTGAACAGTCTGCCTTTTTAGTAGGCGGTGAAAATGTGTCGTTCAGTGTTACTCAAATAGGTAATGACAACCTTGTTGAAGGCTCTGTAATTGGCTACGACAGCACTGTGTCAGTTACTCAAATTGGTGACGGAAACACAGCAACAATTACGCAAATGTAATTGCTGAGGTGGGGAGGTTAACCCTCCCCATTTTTACTTATGAAAAAACATATTCAGTTTCGTAACTACCTACTCCCCATTTTTCTATGTTTTTCTTCGGCAAGCTTTGCCGCCGACGAACTAGAAATAGATGGCTTATTACTTGATAGAAGTATTAGCCGCTTTGGTCATCAGTTTTATTACGAGTTTTCAAACTACTGGCGAGATCTTCCCTCAACAGCTGGTTTTAATATTGAAATAAGAGAAACCGTAATCCCTAAAGCTGGCACAAAACTTTCTTTGATTATGAACAACCAACTAGTGTATGCAACTTACTTAGGCCGTAGATTAGCGCCCCTTGATGAGCGTGTTGAACAAGCTGTTTATACTGTAATAGACGCCATGGCGCGTTCAAACATGGCAACATCATCACCCGATATGGCTGTAAATGGATGGTAAAATGAAAAAAATAGCACTTATAATAATAACAACATTAAGTTTTTCAGCCTCTGCGACTGAAATAATTTACACCCCAATAAACCCAAGCTTTGGTGGCAACCCATTAAACGCCAATATGCTGCTGAGCAAAGCTCAAGCACAAAATAAACATAAAGCACCTAGCGTTGAAAAAGGTTACGCCGAGCAATTTCAAGACACATTAGAGCGCACATATTTAAACCGTATGGTCAGAGAAATTACTGATATGGCGTTTGGTGAAGACATTGAAGACAGTCTTTTTGACCAAGACTCAATTTTTATGAGTGGCGATTATCAAATAGAAGTAATAACCAGTACAACAGACAGTATTACCGTAAAAATAACAAATATGTTGGATGACTCTGTTGTGATCATCGAAGTACCGAGGTTTGGATAATGCACAAAATACTAATAACAATAACTTTATTAGGCCTTAGTGGCTGCACAAGTATGGGAAATTTAATTCCCCCTTCTCAGCAAAAAGCGATGTCTTTAGAACCAACAGAAATATTTAGCGATTTAAAAAATTTACCTAAACCTGTTGGTAGTATTCCTGTGTCGGTCTATTCATTTAGAGATCAAACAGGTCAATATAAGCCGCAAACTAACGTTAGCTCTTTTTCAACAGCGGTTACACAAGGCGCTAACTCAATACTAATACAAGCCCTGCATGAGTCTGATTGGTTTACACCTGTAGAACGAGAAGGCCTTCAAAATATATTAACTGAGCGTAAAATTATTAGAGCAGGTCAATCCGATAACCCTAACCAAGCAGAATTACCCCCTTTAACTACTGCAAAAATAATTTTAGAAGGTGGCATTATTAGTTACGACACCAACGTAAAAACGGGTGGCTTAGGTATGGAGTACTTTGGTATTGGTGCATCGGAGCTATACCGTGAAGATGCAATATCTATTTACTTACGTGCAGTTGATGTACGTACTGGGCAAGTATTATTAAGTGTAGCGACCAGCAAAAAAGTGCTTAGCCAAGAAATGCGAGCGGGATTTTTTAGATACGTAAGCTACAAGCGTTTAGCCGAAGCTGAGGCTGGTTTTAGTGATAACGAACCTATGAGCATTTGTGTAACGCAAGCCATTGAAAAAGCACTCACTGATTTAATAACAAAAGGTATTAACAAAGGTTTGTGGGCTCAAAAAACAGCGTAAACACATTTCAGGACAAGACATTTAAATACACTAAAAAGGCTACATAACTGTAGCCTTTTTAGTGTTTGATACCTGGTGTGTATGTAAGCTTTAGCTCATCTTTACCTAAATATAGTACCTTAATATAGTACCTAGCTCGCCTTTTACTTATTCATTGGAAGTAAAACCGATATGTAACGCTGGGCCCAATTAGCTAATTCAATTCGATTACGAGAGTTGGTTTTTTTAAACGCGCTGTACAAGTGAGTTTTTACAGTGTGATCGCTAATATTAAGCTTATCAGCAATGGCGTTATTACTCGCACCTTGCGCTATTAAATGAATAACTGACTTTTCTCGCTTCGTTAAATGTGCGTAATCATCTTGCTTAAGCTCTATATTATCGCTTAAGTTATTAAATGAAGCTGCAACAGCCAGTATATCGTTAAATGCTTGAGAAATGACCTTACGAGTAAACCAAAGCTCTCCGGCACTTACCCTTACCAATCCTTTAAAAATATCTTCAGGTTCGTCTGATTTATAAAACACACCATTTATATGATTTAGTAACAAGTTTTTTTCACAAACACTTTCTTTATCTACATTAAAAACAACAATGCTGTATTGCTTAGCTAAACATATTAGATCTGCTGGAATTAGGTCGTGCCAATTATTTTTAGCACCATCAATTAAAAACAAATCATAATGACCGCGTTGCTCTGCTTTAGGCAAAGTATCGTCCATTTTGATATCGCCAAAAAGCGCCTGGATCGTTTTTAAAATAGTTGTGTAACTTTCTGTGTGAAAAGATGACTGGAATGTGGTCTTTACAAAAATAGCCTGCTGCTGTGACATAAATCTCATCCTTGAAATGTTTAAACCACATTACCGAAATTATACCAAAGTTACAATGCGATTTTGGTATGAGAAGATGCAGTTTTTTCACTCATACTATTTAGCTAAATTTATTATATAACATGGTGTTACAAAATTAGAATCACAAAAAGCTGTATGAGTTACAGCTCTGATCAGTTAACCTAGCAAAGTATAAAAACGGGTAGTTACTCCATTAGTCCAGCCAAAACCTTGCTGTACCGCATATTCACCACCGCCTGCTTTTAGCTGTGGCTCACACACATTATACTTTTCAAGTAAGCACTTATTTTGAGCAAAATCCTGCTCGACCATAGTTAACCAATTTTGCATTATACGCTTACTAAGGCCGCTAAAACCGTAGTTATTAAGCCCTTTTACGCTAAACCATTGCAGCGGAGCCCAACCATTTGGGCTATCCCATTGCTGTGGCGTATCTGTAATAGTAGTCACTACACCGCCTTCTTTTAAAAAGTCTTGCTCTATAAGTTTAGCAACCTGCTTAGCTTGTTTATCACAAGCCACATTTACAAACAGGGCTGTACTTGCTGCAGCGCTCAATACATCAGACTGACTCGCTTTACTATAATTGTAATCAACAAAAAAGTGATGTTCATCACTCCATAAGTACTTATTTATAAGCTGCTTTCTACTAGCGGCATAGGTATTAAATACCTCAGCTTGCGAGTTATTACCTAATAAAGTGTAAAACTCACTAAGCTGATTTTCTAAGTTGTACATTAAGCAATTTAAGTCAATTGGTACTATATCTGTTGTTTGTATTGAGCTTAGCGAAAGCGGCTCGGCTAACCAGCGAGAGCTAAAATCCCACCCCGATTCGCACGCTGCACGAATATTGCGATAAAAATCAGGCTTTTCGTGATCTGCAAAATCATGGGCTAACTCTAAATCTTCTCTAAGCGACTCGGCCCGAGGGGCAGCCTCATCGTCCCAGTAACGATTTAAAACGCCATCACCATTGAGCTTTACTACACGCTTAATGGCTGTTTTCTCAGTATTTAAATTATCTGCACCTTGCATCCAAAACGCATACTCTTTTTCAAGCGCGGTAACACAATTTTTAAGCCAGGCTAAGTTATTCGATTTGCTGTGCACATGTTGCCATAATAATTGCACCATAAGCGCTAAAATAGGCGGCTGGGAGCGAGATAAATAGTAGCGACGGTTACCATTTGGAATGCACCCAAAATCCTTTATTAAATCAATAAAGTTTTGCAGCATATCCTCAACAATATCGGCTTTATTGGCATCAATTAAGCCAAGCGCTGTAAAGTAACTATCCCAATAGTATATTTCCTGAAAACGCCCACCTGGTACAATATAGCTGTGCTTAAGTGCTAATAATGAATCGGCTTTAGGCGTGTCTGCCTCGCGGCGTAAACCATCCCACAGCGAGTTGATGTAACTTTTTACACTTGAAGTATCTACCTCAGTACTCATTTTTAATAGCGGGGTTGTTAAAAAGTGAGCGTTTACAAACTCTTTAAGATCAATGTTGCTAAGTGGTGCTAATTGCTCGTAACTTTTACAAGCACTTTGCCAATTGGTACGTGCGGTAGCATCTGCAAATGTTTTACAGTCACTAAAAATATGCTGCGTTTGTACATCTTTAAATAATTGGCTATCAAAAAAATTCATAACAATCCTAAAAAATTAAGCATTAGCTGTATGTTGAGAAATGGCATGGGTGCGTTTTTTAAAAATAATCACGCTAATAAAAATCAAACTAATGGGTATTAGAGAAAGGTAAAATGCATGCTGTCCGCTAAAATGCTCAAACACATAACCTGTGATCATTGAACCCGTCGTACCACCCAATGCAGAAAATACAACGATTAAACCAGTCATGGCCGCATGCTGATATTTTGGCAGCGCATTTAACATCACAGAATTTAATACTGGGTAAATAGGTGCCATAAAAAAGCCAATAAGAGGCAAAATGAATGCCGCTAACGGGGCGTCAAATAAGCCTTTAACCGCAGTTGTTGGTAAGTTTTCAGTAAGCGGTAACGTAATAATAATCAGTGATGCCATTGCAACAAGGCAGCCACATAAAACAAAAAACCAATTAATGTGTTTGAGCACCTGCCCTGCAACTAATCGACCCAGCGCGAGAGCTGCTGCAAATATACTGGCTAACTGAATGCTTATAGCTACAGGTAACTGTAATACTTGGTTATTAAAGGTTGGCAACCAAGTTCCAACCCCTTGCTCTATAAGTACATATAAAAAAGCACTTATAATAAAAATAACAACAAGTGGTTGGTAAGTTAGCTTTAACATGGCGATAAAGTCACTTAAGCTAGAACTGCTTTTATCACTTTGAAGCGCAGACTTAATAGGTGCAGCTATAACACTTACAATCACAACTAAAGTAAGTGCTGCCAGTGCATAATATACATTTAGCCATGCACTTGGCTCGCTGGGATTTATAAATGCCGTAAATATCCAGTAGCCGCTTAATACACCCACCATAAAAATACCTTCTATGGTGTTTAATAACGACGAATGGCTATTTGCATCGTCTGTTACTTGGCCAATAATTGAATAAACAGAGACTTTTACTACAGCAAAACCACAGCCAATAGCTGCAAATAGCACTTTAAACATATAAAAGTCGCTAATCATTGCGGTGCTTACACAGGCGGCTGCAACCACAGTTAATGCGCCAAGCATAGCGAGTTTATAACCCAGCCTAGGGATAAACGATGCAACAGCAAAAGACATTATCGCAATCGATAAATCTTTAAATCCTTCAAGTACCGATGCTTCTGTTTTACTAACGCCTAGCGTATTTATTGCCTGCAAAATAACGGTACCTACGCTATTTAATAATATTGCAAAAATAAAATAGCTTGCAGCAATTGCCAGTGTGATTTTTGTTTTACTCATAGCTTGCCCTATTTACAACGCAATGCATTGTAACTTTATAAGCTAATACCCTAAGGTCATTAGCGTGTGTGTGTCAGTGAAGCTTGAGTGTAGTGTAGAATAAAAATCTTTGCAATCGTTTGCATTTTAACTTTAACAATTAATACACATAGCTATAAATTAGCGCTTGCTAGACTGGCGAGTTATTAATTCTATATCAATAACTTGAGACTCTACTTTTTCGCCTAAAAATTGTTGCATCAACTTTTTAACTATCAAAGAGGCAGCTAACTGGGTGTTTTGTTTAATTGTAGAAAGTGATGGGTGGCTTATATCTGCCATTGCAATATCGTCAAATCCAACAAGAGCAACATCGTTTGGAATACTCACATAACGCTCTTTTAAGGCTTTCATTGCCCCGAGTGCAACCATATCACTACAGGCAACAATAGCATCAAAATACAAGCCTTTTTGACGCAGTAAATGGTTTACTGCTTGATAAGCAGAACCACTTGTAATATCAATTGAAACAACGTGTTGCTCTAGTTTATGTGTTGAAAGCGCAGCAGCGTAGCCGCGGTGTCTTTCGCTAATTTCACCGTGTTCTGGGTCGCCTAAAAACACAATGTTTTTCGCACCATGCTCTATTAAATGCGCCGTTGCTTGCATGCCTCCAAGGTAATTATCACTGCCTACTATAGGATAGCTGCTAGGTGTTTTAGGATCGCCCCATACCACTAATGGAATACCAGCTTTAGCGGCAGCCTCTATATTGCGCTGGTCTTTACCTTGTCCAACAACAATAATTCCATCGGCTCTGCGCCCGTTAATAAAATAATTAGCCCAATCTTGTTGCGCCATTATGGAGTTAGATAATAAAAGCTCTAGCCCTTGTTGATTTAATGCAAGGTTAATTTCGCTAACGACTTTTAATAAAAACGGATCACTAATTGACTGCTCTGTTTGCTCATCAAGGTTAATAATAACAGCAACTACATTTGTTTTTTGAGTGCGTAAGCGACTTGCCGCCGTGTTTAAGCTAAAGTTATGTTTTTTTGCGAGCTGCTGAAGCTTGTCGCGTGTTTCTTGCTTTATCAATGGGTTGTCATTTAATGCGCGTGAAACGGTAGAGGTAGATACGCCTGCTAATTTCGCTAAATCAGCTAATTTAATTTTTTTATTATTCATGAAAACTCTAAGCCGCCCTGCTATCGCAAATATAATATGTAACTAACTGACAATATAGCATTATTACTTTTTGATGGCGCTAACAACTCTACAAAAAGTTCTTATCATATAAATAAGCTCAATAAATAAACTATATAAATTCATAAATAATTTACAAATAAATATTGCAAACGTTTGCATTTATCTCTAAGGTTTCAATCTACACAGCCTCTTTACATTAATTTTTACAAACTGCGCTGCAAAAACACACTGTTTAACACACTAAAACGGGATCACACATGAAAATTAATAACTCAAAAAGCGTACTTGCCTGCGCCATCACTTTAGCACTTAGCACCCAATGCACTTATGCCGCTGAAAAAGCCCAAGAACAGCCAAAATTAGAGCGTATTGTTGTGTCGGGCACCCCCACTGGAGTAGGTATAAGAAAAATAGACGCAAGTTATGCGGTTACTAATATAGATAGTGAGCAAATCATAAAGTTGTCACCAAAAAGCACGGCTGACTTATTTAAAGCAATCCCTGGTGTTTGGGTAGAAAGTTCTGGAGGGGAGTCGGGAGCAAATGTATTTGTACGTGGATTTCCTGGCGGTGGCGATGCTCCGTTTTTAACACTTAGTCTTGAAGGCTCACCGATTTATCCTGCTTCTACATTATCTTTTTTAGAAAACTCATCGCTATTTAGAATTGACGAAACAATTGAAACAGTAGAGGCACTTCGCGGTGGTCCTAACCCCGTTCTATCTAACGGGCAACCTGGCCTAACCACTAACTTTAGATTAAAGCGAGGCAGCGAAGAAACTGAAGGCTTATTTAAATACACCACGTCCGATTACAATTTACAGCGTGTAGACGCGGTTATAAGCGGCGAAATCACCGACGATTTATACTTTATGGTGGGTGGATATGTAAAAAGCTCACCTGGTATTCGTGATGCAGGTTTTACCTCTGAAAAAGGTAGCCAATTTACAATTAATATTACTAAAGATTTAGATAACGGCGAGCTAAACTTTTATACCCGCCAAACAGACGATCATGGTGCATGGTACTTACCAACCCCCCTTAATATTGATAGGATTGATGCAGAATATACGCAGCTCGGTACATTAAACCGCCAGGCAACAATATTCACAGGCCCTGATGCACAGGAACATGATATAGACTTAGGTGATGGCCGAGGCTGGGATGGGCATGTTTCCGGCGGTAGTATTAAATTAGAGTTTGATAATGGTTGGCAATTATCAGATCGTTTTAACATTACTAAAGGCGATGCGAATACATTTGGCTTAGTGCCTAGCGGCTCAGCAACAACAGTTGGAGACGTTGCAGATAACGGCCAAACCGCGTTTGGCGCAGTAACCAATACAGAGTACGCAAGCGACACCCCGGTGCAACAACTTGGACGCTGGGTTGTACTTAAAGAAATCAGCTCATTCACTAACGATTTAGCGTTTTCGAAAAAATTTGACGACCTATCAACAACTTTTGGGTATTACACTGCAAGTACTTCGGCAAACGATTGGTGGAGTTTAGGTAACACTGCGTATCACGTACTAGAATCAGGCGGTGAGGCATTAACTGGTATTGAGTGTAATCAAAGCACTGACGGCTGCGATTTTAACTACGATATAAGCTCAACAGGTGATGCACGTACTCATGCCCTTTACGTTACGGGCCAATATAAATTTGCAGATGCATTTACGCTTGATGTTGGCGTACGCCAAGAAAACCACGAAGTAGAATACAGTGTAGATGAAGGCCTTGACGGTATTATTACAAAGGCTGTTAGTTACGATGAAAGTAAAACATCGTGGACTACAGGATTAAACTACTCAATTAATGATGATATGGGTGTGTTTGCCCGTGTTAACCGTGGTTATAAAATGCCTTACTTTGACGACTTTAGAGATAACTTTGATGCTTATGAGGGCGGCGAAAAGCTTATCAAAGAAGTAACACAAGGTGAGTTAGGGTATAAGCTAATTACTGAATCAACAGACTTTTACGCAACACTTTTTGTGAATGAAGTAAAGGGCGATACATTTGTACGCCGCCCTGGTGTACCCGCTGAAATTTTAACTAATGAAGCATACGGTATAGAGCTTGATTACAACTTTAACCACGAGTCTGGTTTTTCTGTTAATTTAAATACCACATTACAAGAAACCGAAATAACTCAAAGCCCAACAAATGAAGGCAATCAATCGCAACGTCAACCACAATGGCAAGTGCGTGTAACACCAAGCTACGACTTTGAGTTGCAAGGCATGTACGCCACTTTGTACGGTACACTTTCGGCAGTTGATGACCGTTTTGGTAACAACGAAAACACGGTGACTCTAGATGGCTACGAAAAAGTAGACTTAGGCCTAATTTTAGAGCCAATGGAAGGTATTAAACTTCAGGTAGCCATTGATAACTTAACTGATGAGCAAGGCATTACAGAAGGTGATCCACGTAATGCCGATGCGCCAAATGGACGTTACATTATGCCGCGCACCACTCGCTTTAGTGTAAGCTACGCGTTTTAACTTTGATAAGATTAAGGGAGCATTCGCTCCCTTTCACTTTAATTAACCTAAGTAACCTGAACTCTGGATAATAAATCTATCTCAAGCAGTTATTTTCAGCGCTAACTGCGTTGAATTTACTTGCAATAGACTAGCTATTGACGCGTAATTTCGCCTTGTTTTCACTGGAAATCTCTGGCTAGAGAGAATAAGCATAAATATCACTTTTGACTCAATACGTTAGTAAATCTCTTAACCAGAGTTCAGGTTAAGTAAATAAATTTAAATGCTAAAGTGAATTACTCAATACTCGCTTTTAATTTATTCAGCGCATCAACCGAAAAACCACGGTCGTAAAAATATAAAACTTCCCCTGTATTATCTATAAGTATCACACGGGTATTATTAGGGTTTTGATTACCTGTAAATTTTTGAACAGCTTCACCATCTTTATAAATAGTGATAACCCCACCCCATAATTCTTTAGGAATACCTTTGCGCATACCGTTGTCTATAAATGTACTAAACATACGCGGTGCCATACCAGCAATAGTAGGTAATTCGTAGGTAGGAAGCGTAACACCTGCCATATCTAAACCGATTAACCAACGGTCAATATCAAACTGGCTGTCTTGCTTATAGCCAATTAATAAGAGTGTTTTATCGGCTTTGAAATCACTAGGAATAGACACATTTTGTTTGTCTAGGTTTTCACCACTAATGCTTGGAAATTGCTCCCCCTCTAGCTGCTGATTTGGGTATTGAGCAGAGCATGCACTAAGTAGCACAAACGCAAACACACTTGTTATTAATTTGAACATGGTTAAGCCTTACTTTTTAAGTATCATACTATTACGCTTTAACTAGTACTTAAGATCTAAAAGTTTTGCTTAGTTAAAAACGTTTTAAATGTAGCTGCAGTCATAGGTTTTCCATACTTCCAACCTTGTCCGTAATGTACTCCTGCTGTTTTTAATATAGCCTCTTGTTCAGAGGTTTCTATTCCTTCAGCTACACAGGTGTAATTAAATTTATGTACAAGCTCCATAATGTTAGGGATCATAGAGGCTTTTAAGCCTTCAGTGGCTATATCTTGAACAAAGGTACGGTCGATTTTAAGTTGATGAAAACTCAGATTTTGTAAATTTCTTAAATTTGAATAACCAGTACCAAAGTCATCTAACGACAAATTAAAACCCGATTCAACCAAGGTTCTAAAATGAGCATGCGCGATGCTTGTATCAAGGTATTCGTCTTCAGTTATCTCTAAACAAATAATAAAGCGCGAATTGATAAGCTCTGTAATTTGCGGCAACAAAGATACATTACCCAGTTCTACATCACACGGAAATATATTAAGCGACACCTTAAAGCCTTCAGGCAATTCCTCTAGAGAGGTTAACTCTTTGATTGTGGTAGCAATCATGGCCTCAGTAAAACTCCAGGTTAAGTTATTTTTTCTTATAACCGGAATAAACTCATCTGGAAATAAAGCACCGTACTTATCTTCAAAACGTGCAAGTACCTCGCAACCAATCAGCTTGCCACTTTGCAAACAAATAATAGGTTGGTAAGTCCAATAAAATGAGCCCTTTTTAAGTCCTTTACGGATACGCTGATTAATAGAGCGACGTGCAGCAATTCTTGCATCAACTATTAACGCACTCGATACACCCGCTAAACAAGTCAAAATTAAAGAAATAATTAACAATAAGTGGTTATTAGAGAAAAATTTACTCCAAGGTAAATGTACCGCAGCGCAATAATTAACATTATTATTACTACAGGTAAAACCTGTTTCGTAAGGTAAAAAAGAGTGAGTACCTACCTGACTAAAAAGCCCTTCTATGCCTGCTAAGTGGTGCAACTTTTCATCTTCTTTATAAATTACTTCCCAGCTAGGCGACTCAATGCCAGCAGAATCGAATGCTCTTAAGTCCATAATTAAATTAAAGTTACCTTGGCGAACTATGATTACTTTCATTGGGCGGCCGGTAAACAATAATAAGTATAATTGTGGCTCATATCGCACTCGTACATTTTCGTCTTTGCGAATGTAGTCGGGCTCTCTGTCGTTTATAACGTTGCTTAATAAGCCCGCACCTGTAGTGCACACTAGCTGATTATTTATAAAAAAGCCTATATCAATGGCATATTTTGAATCAAACAAAGCACGGCGCATCTCAAGCAAAGTAGCTTCATCGCATTGTTTAAAAGCAAATTTATTAAGTGGGGTTAATATATCGCGACGTTCTTGGGCGGCAGAGTCAAGGTGGTCAATAATGTATTTAGCGTCTGTATTTATTTGTGTCGTTAATTGCTGCGCTGCAAAATACAATAAAACAAAACAACCAGCCACAAATACCACACCTCCGGTTATAACGGCTATTATTGATTTTTGTTGGTACTTTTTCATAGTATCCCGAGGATGGTTATTTATAAAGCGACTTAAACAGGATAATTACATAACTTACATTAAATTCAAACAGATAGATTCAAAAATTGTTCATTAATTGTTTTATCGCATTAGCAATTAAGCAGCTGATTTTCTCGTGCTCTTGGGCATTAAAGTGAATACCATCTTGTGCTGATACGTTAACCGAGTTCAAATTTATAAACTCACATTTTTGATTATCGGCAATTTGCTTAAATTCGTCAGACAGTGTTTTTAGCTTTATATCAGCACCGCTGTAGATGCGCGCATATTGCTCAGTTAGCCTTATTTTAGCAGGGCTAATAACAATAATTTGAGGAGGTTTAAACGTATTATTAGATTGATAAAACGCTTTAATAGCATTAATTAAGTCATTTAACCCATTTGCAATTGCGCCTGGAGTTAAATCAAAACGTCTTTTAAGATCGTTAGTACCCAGTGCAACTACTATAAAATTTAGTTTATGCTTATCTAAATAAGGTTTTAAATAACTAACACCGCTAAGCACTCCGTCAAACGGTGGGTTATTCACCAAAGTACGATTTGGTTGCCCCGCCTCTATTACGTTAAAGCCAGCCCCTAAATTTTTATTTAGTAGCGCTGGCCAACGACTATTTTCATCAAAACGTTTACCCGTTACAGGGTTTAAGCCCCATGTATTAGAGTCACCAAAGCAAAGTATGTTTTTTATAATTTGAGTCATTAAAATGGATTGAGCGTATAGCCTTGCTGTTGAAGTTGTGCGTGAGCGGTCATCGCTGAAAGCGACATTTTTACGCCATCAATTAATAGCTCTGGCGTTACTTTAAAGTGAGTAGCCGATTGCCCGCACACATACACTTTAGTGTTCTTAGCAAGTAACTGCTTAATTAAGGCTTGGTTTTTATTGTTAGCACTAAAGCGCTTTTTATATTCGTTGTTAGCTAACACATCAACGCTTGCGCTGCCATGCACAACTAATGCAAGTTGAATGTTTTCAGGCTTTACACCATGCGCTACATGCATATTAATAAAGCGCGCTAACGAATTTATTGAGTTATTTTGCTCGCCTTTTTTAGCGCCATCGGCAACATCAAATGCTATTTTAAATACCGTAGAGCTATTAATTTTATCGTGCTTAGGTACATCATAATAATTCCCAAACCCTTTAATTGGTTGCTCAACTGCATTAACAAACGGGCTAAAAATTAGTACTAACCATAGTAAATATTTCATAAAACAATCCTGTGTTTTTAATATTATTACTAAACTACCAGAAGCAACCAAAAAAGGCTGCAATTTAAGCAACCTTTTGGGTACTTTTATGGCTGTGGTTAATAAACTGCATGCCTAAATAACTAAACGTATTTTTAAACTGCTCTATAAAACAAGCGGGAGCTTCGGTTGATGACGCATTTGAAAGCACTGAAAAATGCTTACTACGCAGCGTTCGTAACTTTGGCTTTAATACTTCATCGTCCATGTAATCGGTTATTCTATCAATAAATAATTTCATTTGTACTGTGGTGCTGTACCAATAAACGGGTGAGGCAAACACCCAGTGGTCATACTTTAAAAGTGCTTCAAATACTGCGTAAAAATCATCGTTTTTATAGTTTTTACTGTAGCAGTATGGCGCTATTTTATAATCATCTAAGCATATTACACGCACATTATTTTGCTCTGCAAATCCATTAACGTGCGCCTGTGTATTACCATTTTTGCGTGCACTTGAATAAATAATAACAGTGCTACGCTCAAGTTTTTGTTGCATTTAGTTAGCTCCTTTTTTAATGTTGAAAGAAGCTTAAAACCTCAAGTTATATTGAGGTCAAACGGAAATTTAAAATAATGCCAATAGATCAAAAAAAACTAACTGAGGCCAACTTAACCGTGGGTTATGTAGCAAAGCGTAGCGGCGTAAAAGTATCAACCCTGCATTTTTATGAAACCAAAGGACTAATACGTAGCTGGCGAAATGGCGGCAATCAACGCCGCTATAAAAAAGATGTACTGCGCCGTATAGCGGTAATAAAAGCCGCACAAGCAATGGGAATAACCCTTGATGAAATTAAACAAACACTGGCTACATTACCTGATCAGCGCACACCCACGCAAAAAGATTGGGCAGCCCTTTCAAAGCAGTGGCAAGCACAGCTTGATGAACGCATAGCGTATATGCAGCGCCTACGCGATCGCGTTGATGGATGTATTGGTTGTGGGTGCTTATCTATGAGTAAGTGCCCTATTTATAACAAAAACGACCACTTAGGTGAAAACCAAAGTGGTGCTATTTTGTTAGAGAGAGATTGAGGGCTAGGTTAAAGTTAATCTAGGCCACTTAGCCCCTCTCTCGCCGCTCGGTATAAAGCACCAAGGGTTGAGTCGAATACTGATTTTATAAAGCTATATGTAAGCTCCACCGCTTTACTAATTACTTTGCCTGCAAACACTAACATATGCCCTAATAAACCTAAGGTTTGTGTTGCAAACGAGGCTGACGCTTTAGCTATTTTATCTAAAGTACGCGCCAACATATCGTAAAAAGTGAGCCCAGTACCAATAGCAGCTTGGGCAGCAACTGCACTGTAATAGCCGGCATCTTTTAAAAGTGTGACTAACGCAGCCCCTAGTTTATCAGCCCAGTGGGAAGTAAAAGAGGCCTGATTTCTATCTTCAAACTTCAAACGTACAGGGGTACTCAAAAAATGATTAGCTTGAATGGTTAAGTTGTTCCAATTATTACTATTGGCTGTGTTTATATAGCCAGGTGTTCCAGCAAGAGTATGAGCAGCACCTTTTAAACCTTGGCCATTATCTAAACGTATTTCTTGACCGCTATAAGGTGCATGCGAGAACGGCCACAAAGGTACTTTAGCAACTGGGTCTGCACCATGAGTACAGCGATAAATTTTATCAATTCTTGATGTAGCAGCCCGAGAGAAGTTTTCAAGCCCAACGCGCGGTGAGCCAAACGTATATAGCTTTACAGGTATTGAATATTCAGCTCTAATCCAATCGGCAGAAAGCGTCGCTAATGCACCACCTAAGCTGTGGCCAACTAAATGAATACAATCAGTTACTTTATCTTTGATATTCGCTTCAACAAACTCCTGTAACGCGGGCTTCATACTGTAAAAGGTCCTATTAAATCCAGCATGCACCATACTGCCATTTGAGCCTCCACTTAAACCAAAATGGCCATCAGTTAAGCCATCTCTTAGCGAGTTAGTACCACGAATTGTTATAACCGAATCACCCTGATAATCGCCAAGCCCATGCCCTACTAAAGCAAAACCCGTACTTAAATTAAACAAATGGGAGAAAAAACCTCCCGTTACACCTTGTACTGCGCCAGGGTTAACTGAAAAGTTAAAATTGTCGCGCAAAGATGCATGAAGTGAACGATGAAGTAAGTTAGTGGTTTTAATGCTTTTTGCTTTATAAGCAAGGTTAGCTAACTGTACCGCTTGAGTTGGCGTCAAAGTATTCATATAAGTTCCCTTTATATTAAGAGTTAAAGTTTACATGATGTGTAAATCGCAAAAGCGTGGCTGGTATCTTCTTTAATTGGAATATCGTATGTTTGCGGCTCTTTAGAAATATCACACTTCAAGTGTGCAAGAAGCTCTTTGAGTGTGTCGCTTTCTTCATGAATTGAAACAAGCGTGTACCATAGAACAACCCCTTCTGGTGTGCCGTTTTCTAAATAAATATGTTGAACCAACGAGTCGTTATCAAACATATTGGAAGGTTTACCTGTTTTTATTGTTTTTTCTGAAAAGGTAAAATACCCCTGTTCATCTGTTGTGGCTTCATCAACGTATTCATCGCCATAAGTGAGTGAGCGCATTACTTTAGTGTTTGCAACTGGCTGTCCATTGTCTAATAACTGCCCCTTTACTGGAGCCGATAAATAAAATTCTTGTTTATTAAAAAAACCAAACATATCTGCACAAGCCTGTGATGTAGTAAAAAAAACAACGGTAATAGAGACTATTACCAACACAAAAATTTTTAAACGCGATAAAAACAAAGCAAACACTCTCCAAGGGCCTGTTGACCTTTCAGGATTAAAATTTGTTCTAACTAGGGACGATTTAATCGTGGCGCGAGGTTTGTAACCTAGTGTGCTAAGT
>NZ_PNCW01000350.1:0-328 GCF_005886985.1 Pseudoalteromonas sp. S3178
CGCTCTGATGCTGCATTGATCATTACAGATAATAAAATCTCTGTATTTGATATTCACAATGAGCACCCAGAGGTAACATGGTCAGCTTTATGGCAAGAAGTATGGTACGAAGGGTATCCTGAACCTGCTTATACCTGGCAATCGACTTCAGCGTCAGATGATTTTGAATCCAAGTTTTCATTGGTGCCTATTTCATTTGGTACCATCAAAGCAGCCATGTATGCGATGTTATTCGCAGTCCCGATTGCGCTTTCTGCGGCGATATATACGGCGTATTTTATGTCGAGTGAGCTGCGTAGAGTGGTAAAACCAACCGTTGAAATAATGG
>NZ_PNCW01000351.1:0-361 GCF_005886985.1 Pseudoalteromonas sp. S3178
CACTCAAGATAAAGCGCTTCAGTCGTGCTAACGATGTACTCTTGTTGGGTTAAAGTGAGGGTTGGATACAAAGGTAAAGTGATTGCACTGTAGTAGTAGGATTCAGCTTCAGCGCAATAGCCAGCCTTAAAGCCTAAATTCTGATAATAGGGCTGCAGGTATATTGGAATATAATGAACATGCGCAAAAACGCCTTTATTCCGAAGCGCGCTGACCATAAAGTTATGCTGATCAGGCGTACAACTTTCGAGTCGAATAACATATAAGTGATAGGCAGAAATTGAGCTTTCAGAGCGCGCGAGAGGTGTGATCCCAATACTATCTGCAAATAGCGTATCATACGTGTTAGCAAGATTATTTC
>NZ_PNCW01000352.1:0-283 GCF_005886985.1 Pseudoalteromonas sp. S3178
CGTCAAGGGCAACAGATTTTAACTTTCTTGGCTCAGGAAAAGAGCTTTCTCTTGGAGTTTCTGGTTACAAATATGATAAAGATGCAGATCATTTTAAACAGTCATTAATCGAACCAGCAGATACTGATAGTTGGTTTACCCGTTATATTATCAAACACAATACACTATCTCTGGATTATTATGATCCGCATTTATTCAATTCACCCTACTATTATTTTAATGCAACTATTGAATTAACCAAGAGCCGATCTAAATATACTGAAATAGACGATAATAACAGCGA
>NZ_PNCW01000353.1:0-296 GCF_005886985.1 Pseudoalteromonas sp. S3178
TATTACTCACTAAGTTCGACTACAAGGTATATCAACAAGCAACGCTACCAATTCATTACTTGTTAGAGCCAGCGGTCGTTGCACTCGCTTACCCTTTGTATAAACAATTTCACCAAATTAAACCGGTATTTTTTGCATTGTGCTTAACCAGTTGGTTGGGTGTTTCACTGTCTACGTTAAGCGCTTTTCTTATTTGCCAGTTTTTTGCAGCCGATCCGCAGCTCTCAGCTTCAATGGCGGCCCTGTCGGTTACAACACCAATCACCTTACTCATTAGTGATTATCTCGGGGGGATC
>NZ_PNCW01000354.1:0-203 GCF_005886985.1 Pseudoalteromonas sp. S3178
CACTAAATTCCTTTGACTGTAGTTCGTTACCACCATTAAATAATCTTTTGTTTAACAAGCTACCAGCCGATTTGCTGCTCAGGGCTGCGATCTCTAAACCATATGGATAGTAATGGGACTCAGATAATAATGGCCCCCTCGTATGGGTTACTTGTAAGTTATCAAAGAACACATCTATGTTAGGTGTTTCATTACTAACATAT
>NZ_PNCW01000355.1:0-271 GCF_005886985.1 Pseudoalteromonas sp. S3178
CGTGGCCGAACCGAGCGAGCATACTCTTCGTTATCCTCTAATACGAAACAATTGGCTGAGGGATTTGCTGCAGGTTATAACGCATTTTTGAGCGCAGTTGATGCTGGTGACGAGGTACTGGGACAAGACTGTAAAGGTGCCGACTGGGTTAAACCAATTGAAGCCGTCGATGTCGTTGCAGGAATACTTAATTTAGGGGTGCAAAGCAGTTCAGTGAGGATGTTACCTGCCTTCGTGAAAGCACACCCATTAGAAGGAGATGAATGGCGGC
>NZ_PNCW01000356.1:0-229 GCF_005886985.1 Pseudoalteromonas sp. S3178
TTATTGGTTTGAATGCCATGATTTTATTGAGTCGATAGTGATTGCCGAGGGAAATCTTGCAAGCCCCTATATTGAACGAGGCTTGCTGTCGGTAACGGATAAAGATGGCCTGGTGCACGAACATGAAACCGGCTTTGTTGGGTTTACGCAGTGCCAAAGCCGCCATCGTTTTAAAATGGGTGGCTCACAAGTGCATATGAATGCCCATCCACCAACCTCAGTCAGCTCG
>NZ_PNCW01000357.1:0-291 GCF_005886985.1 Pseudoalteromonas sp. S3178
TATTTCTAGTGTTGTTTAACTTTAGTCGACTTCACAGGTACAGGATCATCTCCACCTGCGCTCAAAGGGTGACATTTTAATATGCGTTTAACCGCTAACCAACTCCCTTTTGCAATTCCATGTAAATTAATTGCTTGAATTGCATAACTAGAACAGGTCGGGTTAAAGCGACAATGAGGCCCGAGTAGGGGGCTAATCCATTGTTGATAACCGCGGATCAGCAATATAAGCAGGCGCTTGGGAAGCGAACAAACTGCTTTGAACTGATTTCTGATCTTGCTACGCCCTGAA
>NZ_PNCW01000358.1:0-243 GCF_005886985.1 Pseudoalteromonas sp. S3178
CCAACCGCAGCTTCAATCCCACTAGTCCCTACAACTTCTCCGGTTTCACTATCTTCAAGGACAAACAAATACCCTTCATCAGAAGGCACATCCGTTTGCTTTTCAAATGACGCCTCTGAGCGCGTAATTTTCTTCTGCAAAAGCTCTTCATTAATAGGTAATGAAGTAAAACCATGCCCAGATTCATGAGCAATGTTTAAAAGCGCTGGATAGTCGCTTTTTTGGATTGGGCGAAGGATCATC
>NZ_PNCW01000359.1:0-315 GCF_005886985.1 Pseudoalteromonas sp. S3178
GGCTCTGCGCTCTAAGGCAGCTTGACGTTGTTTTGCTTTCTCTTCATCCCACCCGAACAGTCCACCTTTCGTTGGGTCTCCTGTTGTTTTGCACCCCGATAAATACACCACAGCGCACATCAGCAATAAACGAAAATTATACATTAATATAATTTCCGTCTATCTAGCGATGCTAATTGCAGGTGTAACTTCTCTAATGCTTTTTTTTCTGCTTCTAGTTTTGTCATCACAGTCTCACTTTGCGATACCAACTGAACAGAAATCGCCGCTTTTTCCTGTTCAAGCACGTCTTTTTGATAAGCAATCTCATCTTTT